>CBDTVA010000310.1:0-4047 GCA_965363935.1 uncultured Gammaproteobacteria bacterium
ATGTAGTTAGTTGCATTCATTAGATTCTACTGGTTTAATGTTTTTTTCGGCAATAATAAATAAAAAAAACCTCTCAAAAATTTCAAGTTGTAGTATTGCGGTGAAATTTGTTTGAGGATTTCCCAGGCATAGCTTCGATCTTTTTTTGAAACCTTTAATAACATACGTAATAGTATCTGATTTTTTACCTTGAGGTAATCAGGTTCATTAGTGTAATTTGAATAAGTCTGCATTAGACTTTCAGTCATAAACTGATAATTTTTATACGAATTGGTTCTGTGCACACGGTAGTAGGCAAAAATATCATTCAGAACCGCAATTTTATAACCTGCATGAGTGATTTTTAACCACAGGTCCAGATCTTCAAGATTACTCTCAGTACTATAGCCATTTACTGCAGATAATATATCGGCGCGAATCATCACTGTAGGTGAGGGTGGGATCTGCTTAGGGGTTAAGAAAACAGTTTTGAAGTCAGCTTCATGATAGTGATTGATTCGTTGCTTCTGTTTGATAGTACCTTGATCATCAATACATATAATGCTGCCGCCCACTACAGCGATATCATCGCGAACTTCAAGAAAGGCAACCTGTTTCTCTGTCTTGTCCAGCATTAGAATGTCGTCAGAACCAATGGGCGCGATGTATTTACCTTTTGCTTTGGCCAGCGCTTTATTTAAAGTTCTGGTTAAGCCCATATTTTCCTGTCGCTCAAAAGAAAAATGATACTTATGACTGAGTTGCTCTAAAATGTCAGCACTATTATCAGATGACCCATCATCGATAACAATCAATTCAATATTGTTGTAAGTCTGGTGTACAACACTTTCAATACATGACGTAATATAGTCATGATGGTTGTAGCAGGAAATAATGATACTTACGAGTGGTTGGTTTGATTTTACTTTTGAATTCATTGAGACAAGGGATCCGATTTATCGATTTTCTGCTTTAAGATTCTGACTGATTTGTAAAAACTGTTTCTTAAATAAAGGGTAAAATAAACTGTTTTTAATATTACAATTTTGCAGATAAGCATTTTCTATGGCCTGGTTTTGCTGAATAAATCCAATGTCTTCTGAAATGCGAAATATATGTTTTAAATTTCTTAAACGCTTCACTATTCCCAGTGAAAACCAGCTAATACCCATATCAGAAATATCAATCAAACCAAATTGTTTATCGGGTGTATAGATAATATTGCCGAAATGTGCTGAGCGAAAAAAAATACCTTTGGTATGCAATTGTGCTAAAAATTTTCCTAGTCCGCTTAGAAATGCCTTATCAGCTGGATTTGACTGCAGATATTCTCTTACCATAATGCCTTCTAATTGTTGATAATGCACCGCAGTACGTTTGATGCTCTTAATTTTATACAAATTAATCATTGATATGGTTGGAATGCCAAGTTTATACAGCTTCTGAGCATTCTTTGCGAAACGGCGTGCAGGAGAATAAATGGTTGCCTGTGAAATTAGGCGCTTGACTCGAAATAACTTAATAATTGAATGATCGCTTAGCTCCAGAACTTTCTTTCCATGCTCATCATCAGCTAAAACAGTTGCATTTTGGGTAAGATTGTTAAATTCGACGAGTGTAAGGTCTATCATTCAGCTGTTATCGTTGTATTTCTTGTGTTGTAATCATCATTGACTAAAGTTTAGAGATAACAAAGTCTTAATTATCCCATATTTTGCACAAAAAATTCCAGTAAATGCTGAATTGGGGTGAAATATGATATGATTCGTTTTTTTAATGCTAACGAGATTTTCGTGAATACAAAAAGTAAGCAATCGGGCCTGCAAGTATACATCCGCTTATTACAATATGTTAAGCCGCATTGGAAAATTTTTGTACTGAGTGTGATCGGTTATCTGATGTATTCCAGCTCTCAGCCATTGCTGGCAACAATGGCCGGCTGGCTGGCGGATGCCGTTTATTCTCGTGAAAACAGTGCGGTGTATTTAATCCCGCTTTCTTTACTGGGAATATACTTGCTTCGCGGTCTGGGCAGTTTTATCGGCAACTATTTTCTTGCCAAAGTTTCCTTGTCGATTGTGCGAACTATTCGCAATGATTTGTTTGATCAGTTGATTTTATTGCCCAATAGCTTTTATGAACAAAATAACTCCGGTCATCTTATTTCTCTGATCACGTTTAATGTCAGTCAGGTTACCGGGGCCGCAACGGATGCCATAAAAGTTATCATTCGTGAAGGGATTGCAGTCATAGCCTTACTCGGGTATTTGCTGTATCTGAACTGGCAATTGACTTTTGCTTTTATTGCAGTGGCACCATTAATTGCTTTTGTTGTTAGTTATGCCAGTAAACGCTTTAAAAAACTCAGCAAAAAAATTCAGATATCCATGGGCGATCTGACTCATGTCTCCTCAGAAGCTATAAGTGGATACAAAGAAGTTAAAAGCTTTGGCGGACAGGAATATGAAAAAAAACGTTTTCATAAGTCCAGTCAAAACAATTATTCACAAACTATAAAAATGGTTATGACATCATCGATTAATACTCCGATATTACAGATGATCGTTGCTTTGGCTCTGGCATCATTGGTTTTTGTGGCTCTTTCTATGATGGGGGATATGGATCCCGCTGCTTTTATTACTTATATTACTGCGGCTGGTTTATTACCTAAACCCATCCGTCAATTGAGTGAGGTCAATGCGACAATTCAAAAGGGGATTGCGGCAGCAGAAAGTATTTTTGACTTGCTGGATAAACAGCCGGAAAATGATTCTGGTTCGATACAAATTGATAGAGCTGAAGGTAAACTGGAATTTAAAAATCTGACCTTCCAATATCCAGACACCGATAAAGAGGTGATAAAGGATTTCAATTTAACAATACAGCCCGGGCAAAGTGTTGCTTTGGTTGGCCATTCAGGAAGTGGTAAGTCAACATTAGCCAGTTTGATACCACGATTTTATGAGGTATTGCAGGGGCAAATTCTACTGGATGATCAGCCCTTGTGTGATTATTCTCTAAAGAGTTTGCGAGAGCAAATCTCACTTGTGACACAGCAGGTCACATTGTTTAATGACAGTATTGAAAAGAATATAGCCTATGGTGCTTTGAGCTGCAGTAGTCGAGAAGCAGTGATTCAAGCGGCAGATTCGGCCTATGCCATGGAATTTATACAGGAACAATCCAATGGCCTGGACACTCTGGTAGGAGAAGATGGTGTACTCTTGTCAGGAGGGCAGCGGCAAAGATTAGCTATCGCTCGGGCTTTATTAAAAGATGCACCTATTTTAATACTCGACGAAGCAACCTCCGCTCTTGATACAGAATCTGAAAGAAAAATACAGGCTGCTTTGGAAAATGTGATTCAGGGTAGAACAACCCTGGTCATTGCTCATCGCTTATCAACAATTGAGAATGCCGATCAGATTGTAGTGATGGATCATGGTGCAATTGTTGAGCAGGGCACACATAGCGAATTGTTAGCAAAAGGCGGTTATTATAGCAATTTGCATAGTCAGCAATTTAAAGATTCTGAGTAAGGCTATTATTTAATATACAAGATTTAAAAATATCGTTTTTGCCTGTTTAACAAGGTATTCAGCTCTTTGGCAAGCGATGTACGCTGTAAGTCAGGTCCACTTTTATAATAACTATCTAATAATGTTCTCAAATCTTCATGGGTCATGGATTCACCCCGGCGGATGATTCGAGAAAGATCATTGCGTCTGATTTGACTGTATAAAGGCAGCCATTTTAATTTTTCTAAATCAATGAGTCGAACATCAATATCATTAGCCTCATTTTTTACAAACAGATGCTTTAAATATAAACAGCTATGACGAAAATGAGCATCATGCAGTTTTCGTATGACGGTTCCTGCCAGAGCCATAATTTCAGGACGTTGTGAAATTGAGCGGTTTTCATCATTAGCACAAAATGCTTCAAAGCTTTGATAGCCTTCAAGTGATAAGGTGATTAAAATCGCCTGATCTTTGCCATCTATAGTACGTTCGTTATAGTAAAGTGGGTGACCGGGTAGAAGTAGGAGACCCATTGATCGAAATCGCA
>CBDTVA010000311.1:0-4046 GCA_965363935.1 uncultured Gammaproteobacteria bacterium
TTTTCAATGCGGTTGTAAAATTGTCTTTCATCAAACATCTTTTTTTAGCATCGGAAAACCCAGTACTTCCCGGCGACCATAATAAGCCTGTGCAACTGCCCTGGCCAATGTACGCACACGGCCAATAAAACGGGCACGCTCAGTCACTGAAATCGCATGGCGGGCATCAAGTAAATTAAAGGCATGAGATGCTTTGACCATCATTTCATAGGCTGGCAGCGGCAGGCCCTGTTCTATCAGGCGTTTACTTTCAGTTTCCAGATGGTCAAACTGGGCGAACAGAGCATCGACTGGTGCCTGTTCAAAGTTATAGGCAGACATTTCAACTTCATTTTGATGAAACACGTCACCATAAGTCACTTTGCCCAGAGGTCCATTGGTCCAGAGCAGATCAAAAATACTTTCAACACCTTGCAAATACATGGCAATCCGCTCAAGACCATAGGTAATTTCTCCGCTCACCGGTTTGCAGTCCAGACCGCCAACCTGCTGGAAATAAGTGAACTGGGTTACTTCCATGCCATTGAGCCAGACTTCCCAGCCCAGCCCCCAGGCCCCCAGAGTGGGCGATTCCCAATTGTCTTCAACAAAACGAATATCATGAACCAGAGGATCCAGACCCAGCATTTTTAAGGACCCCAGGTATAAATCCTGAATTTCAAGCGGCGACGGCTTAATAACGACCTGGAATTGATAGTAATGTTGCAGCCGATTGGGGTTTTCCCCGTAACGGCCATCTGTCGGACGCCGGCAAGGCTGAACATAGGCCGCACTCCATGGCTCCGGGCCGATGGCACGCAAAAAAGTGGCTGGATGAAAAGTACCTGCACCCATTTCCATGTCATAGGGTTGTTGCAGCACACAGCCTTGCTCCGCCCAATAAGTCTGGAGTGCAAGGATGAGTCCCTGAAAAGTAGAAACGTCCGCAAGGCTGGATGCAGTGATATTTTCTGGCATGGTATTATCTGGTTTCTGGTTAGGTTGAAGTAAATTTTTTGTATACTATTTTTATAGATGGTAAAAAATCAGAAATTATACCTTAAAGGCAAACTTTCGTCGTTAAAATTAAACTAATTGGGTCAAGATTTTTTTAATTTTTGTCGTTTTTCAGTGAAATTATGCTATCTTAGGCGCTTTAAAGCCCACTTTATTATAGCCAATTAAAGGATGATACATAATGACACTGATGAAAACTGGATTGATACTGTTTTTGCTCTTTCTTGTTACCCTGGTGAATGCTGAAACCGTTCAGCCGGATGGCTTACTGGTGAAGTCCAGTCAGTATAGCGTGAGTGAGACGCTGGATCGTTTAGAAAACATTATTAAGAAAAAAGGGATTACTGTTTTTGCTCGCATTAACCATGCTCAGGGAGCTAAAAATGCGGGCCTGGCACTTGAACCTACTGAATTGCTTATCTTTGGTAATCCAAAACTGGGTAGCCCGCTAATGCAAAGCCAGCGTACAGTGGCAATTGACTTACCACTCAAAGCTATCGCATGGCAGGATAAAGAAGGTAAAGTGTGGTTAGGATATAACGCTCCGGAATATATTGCCAAACGACATGGTATCAAGGACCAGCAGGCAATCGTCAAGAAAATGACCGGTGTACTGAATAAATTAACAGACTTTGCAACTAAAGCCGGCCAATAAACAGCTAGGAGCCTGGCCAAGAATACAAGGGTTTTTGCTATCGCTTTTTGTTATAATGGCAGCTTCTTGATTTTGTCTGGCAGAGTATAATTTAAAGTTATGAAGCAACAACGAAAAGCGGTGGCATTGATATCCGGTGGACTGGATTCCATGCTGGCAGTCAGGGTGATCCAGGAACAGGGCGTTCATGTAGAAGGAATAAACTTTTTTACCGGCTTTTGCGTTGAAGGCCACACTCACGCGGTACGCAAAAAGCACAAGGATAAGCAAAAACGCAATAATGCCCTTTGGGTTGCCGAACAATTAGGCATCAAACTGCATATTATTGACGTTGTTGAAGAATATAAAGATGTTTTACTGAATCCTGTTCATGGTTATGGTAAAAACGTCAACCCCTGCCTGGACTGTAAAACCTTTATGGTGAAAAAGGCCGTGGAGTGGCTCAAAGAGCACGACTTTGATTTCATTATAACCGGCGAGGTAGTTGGACAGCGTCCTATGTCTCAACGGCGTGAAACCATGCCGGTAGTGGCTAAAGACTCTGGAAGTAATGAGCTTTTGGTCAGACCTCTGAGCGCCAGACAACTGCCTGAAACTCTGCCGGAGCAGCAAGGCTGGCTGGACAGGGAAAAACTATACGACTTCAGTGGTCGCACCCGAAAGCCGCAGATGGCTCTGGCGAAACAATATGGTTTTACGGATTATGCTCAGCCCGCAGGTGGCTGCTGCATGCTGACCGATGAAAACTATGCCATCAAATTACAGGATATGTGGGCAAATCGTCCGAATCGAAACTATGAACTGGATGATATCATTATGCTCAAAATGGGACGCCATTTCCGATTGGCACCTCATTTAAAAATTATTATTGGCCGGGAAGAAGGTGAGAACCGCTTTATGCAGGGATACAAAAATCTCCATGTCTGTGTTTATCCTACCAGCCATCCCGGAGCACTATGTCTGGTCGATGGTGAATTCAAATCCGATGAGGAATTACAACAGACACTTGCTCTGGTGGCCCGATACAGTCAAGGTAAGAATGAGCATCAGGTAAGCCTGCGTGTTCGCCAGATGGATGGCAGTGAACAGGAATATTCAGTCCAGCCCATGGCTGTAGATGCTATCAAAAAGGAATGGCTAATATGAATCCTGACAGTATGAGCAATAATAACCAGGATAATAGGAGTCCTCAACCTGATAGGAGTCCTCAACCTGAAAAGAGTCATCAACTGGGTAAGAGTCATCAACCTGAAAAGAGTCCTCAACCAGAAAAGAGTCATCAACCAGAAAGCAACCATCATGTCGATGCCCGCCGCTTACTTTGTCCTCTGCCAGTGATACGAACCCAGGATGCGATCGCCCAAATGCACAACGGTGAGCTATTGACTGTGACCAGCACAGATCCGGGTGCCAAAGTAGATATCCCTAGCTGGTGTAGAATTAATGGTCATGAAGTGCTTGAAATCAGAGAGCAGGACCATGAAATCATTATTTCCATTAAGGTAAATCAATAATAACGATAAAAAAGCTATATTAACACTTGCTAATATTTCTTTAATCTAATATAATTTCCCCAGTTGAAAGCAAACACATTAATAAATCAACGAAATTTATCTGATAATTATCAGATCTTAGATTGATAAAACACATTTGATTTTAAATATATACTGGAGAGTATTACGTGAAAAAATTATTTATTGCTGCTGCAATTGCAACTTCTGTTGTTTCTATGACTGCTAATGCCTGGTGGGGTGATGACAGCAATTCAAATACCAACTGGAATGGCAGTGGCTATAACAATATGTACAACAACGGTGCTGGTAATGCTTACGGTAATGGCTGGGGCGACGGTTCTGGCGATGCTGATATGGATGGTGATGTTGAAATCACTATTAAAGCCAGTGGTCGTGGCCGTGGTCGTGGTAATACTCGTGGTTCAGCTTATGGCAATGGCTACAGCAACTATAACGGTAACAACAACTTCGACAGCCGTTTCGATGGTTACAATAACTACGACAACACTTCCGGCTATTATGGCCGTCCTCCTTATGGTTATGCTCCTCAGGCTGCTGCTCCTCAAGCAGCTCCAGTTGCACCTAAAGCAGCCCCTGCTGCCAAGTAAGCTCACTTGAGTGGAAACACTGGCCTGAGGATCCTTGCCTCAGGTCGGTTTCCAGACTTGCTTAATAACTGCTCCAGGCGCTACACCCCCCATTGCGCTACCCCCTAAAACCCCCCCGTAAAAATTTTCTCTCAATAAACACCTAACCCGGACGAGCTGGATAAGTCTCTTATACAATAACATTTATTTCTTTGTATAAATGTATTAAATATTATTGATAAGAGACTAAAACAATTACTCAGAAGAGTACCCTTTTGGTGCCTGTAAAAATGT
>CBDTVA010000312.1:0-4046 GCA_965363935.1 uncultured Gammaproteobacteria bacterium
CGGGCGGAATATTCTCCTTTAGCTTATGTGCTGTTTCTGGTCAGTCTGACCAGTGCTACAAGTAATGGACTGACATTTTTTCAACAGAACTGGTTTTTGGAATTAGCTTTGCTTGTTATCAGTTCATGGCGTTTTGTGGTTGCGAAAAAACTGGCACAGTCCGGGGAAAGCAATTATCCGTCAAACTTGAAAAGCTATTATATTCTGAGCCTGGTTTCGAGCTTGCTTTGGGGTATTATCAGCGGCATGATGATATGGATTGATCAATTGCAAAATTTCAGTTACCTGATTTTATCCCTGACCATTGCAGTAACAGGGGGAGCAATTGGCACGATGGCTCCGTACTTTCAAGTCTGTAAGCAGTTTATTGCCGCCATGTGGTTACCCGTTATCCTGGCAGTGGCCTTTCTTGCCAGTGTGAACACCCAAAGTGCATCGCTGGTGCTGTTTTTGATTGTCTTTATGCTCGGTTTTGTGCTTTTGCAGGCAAGGCGTATTTCCCTGGACTATCAATCCGGTTTGTTACGACAGGTGCAATTGGAAAGCCGCGGCAATGAACTGGCGCAGGCTTTAAAAACCATAGAACAGCAGCAGCATGAAGTAAAACTACACCGTGATCATTTACAGGAATTGGTGGATGAGCAGACGGCAGATTTAATTCTGGCCAAAGAAAAGGCCGAACAGGCGGATAAGGCAAAAAGTGAATTTTTGGCCAATATGTCTCATGAATTGAGAACGCCATTGCATTCGATCTTGAGTTTCAGTCATTTTGGTCTGGTACGCCTGGGCAAGGTGGATAATGAAAAAATTCGCAGCTATCTGGAGAAAATTCATTACTCCGGTGAAATTCAATTAAGCCTGGTTAATAATTTACTGGATTTGTCGCGCATGGAATCCAGGGAAGAAGAGCTTTTTTCGTCGCCAAACAATCTGTTTGAGATTATTCGCAGCGTGGTAAGTGAATTGAGCAGTCTTGTGGAAGAAAATGACATGACCATCTCACTGGATGCAGCCATGGCAAGTCTTTCAGTTAATGGTGATGAGAATAAAATTAAGCAATTAATCAGGAATTTGCTGGCTAATGCCATTAAGTTTTCCCCGAAAAAGTCTCAGGTAAGCATTCGGGGAGAGCAAACCAGTGCCAGCATAAGATTGGAAATTGAGGATCAGGGACCCGGTGTTCCGGATGAAGATAAGGAACTGATTTTTGATAAATTTCATCAATCCAGCCGGACCAGAACAGGAGCAGGCGGAACCGGACTGGGTCTGGCCATTTGCGCCGAAATTATGCAACTTCACAAAGGTGATATCTGGGTGGAGGATGTCATGCAGTCAAATGGATCTGCCGGTGCAGTATTTGTTGTGGTTTTTCCACTCTGATTCTAAGGGAATGATTCTAAGAGAATTATTAAAAGAGATTGCAATTTGCAAACACAACTTGCATTCTGCCTTATGATATTTACAGCCAAATCCCACAAAAAAACCATAAGCAATTGAATTTAAATAAGATAAATTAGTTGGCATAGTCAGTGCTGTAACTCTACACTAATGCTGCACAAATGAATTAAAAACTAAATCAACATAATCGAAGGAAGATAAGATGCAACGTAGACATTTCCTAAAAAATACCATGGCAACCGGCGCGGTTGTATTGGCCGCTTCCAGTGGTCTGTTAGTTCCCGGACGCGTTCTGGCCGCCTGGAATAAAGAGGCATTTGGTGCTAAAGACGTGCAATCTGCATTGAAAGGTGCGTTTGGCACTGACTTGACTGAAGCGAGTGATAAAATCAATATCAAGGCCCCTGATATTGCCGAAAATGGCGCGGTTGTTCCTGTTACTGTCAGTTCTACACTGAGTGATGTTAAATCCATTACCATTATTTCAGAAAAGAATGGCACACCATTAATTGGCAAGTTTAACCTGCACGGCAGTGCTGAGGCATTTATATCAACCCGTATTAAAATGGGTAAAACGTCAAATGTCATTGCCGTTTGTGAATCGGGTGGCAAATTTTACAGTGCCAGAAAAGAAGTCAAGGTCACTATCGGTGGTTGCGGCGGTTAACGTTTAAGCGGAGAGCTCACAACTTTTTTGCTGGCCTGAAGTGAGCAAAATAGTTGATAACACACACATCAAGTGAATATACAAACACGAACAGGAAAAGAAAATGGCTAAAAGCTCAATTAAAGTTCGCGCAAAAGCGAAAAATGGCGTGGTTACAGTAAAAGCGTTGATCAGTCATAAAATGGAAACCGGTTTACGTAAAGACAAGAAAACCGGCGAAGTCATACCCGCTCATTTCATTCAGGCAGTTGATTGTGAGCATAACGGTGCTCCAGTATTGAATGCAGAATGGGGTGCAGCAATATCAAAAAATCCCTATCTGTCATTCAAATTTACCGGTGGCAAATCAGGTGATGTGGTCAAGTTAACCTGGTCGGACAACACAGGCAAAACTGACTCACTGGAAACTAAAGTCAAGTAAAGACTTTTGGTGAAAAGATTTACCGGCATTAGAGATAATCCCCCCCATCTTTAGTTGGTAATGCGAAGGGCGTACCGGATAAAACCCGTTACGCCTTTTTTTTGGCCAGGGATGGCCTTATGTCGTGGAGCACATGGCACGACTCCGGCTCGTGCCTCTCGCATGCATTCCCGCCATCCATGGCAGTCATGTGCGGGAGCGACGTGCCGAGTAAAAGTAAGATAGAAAAAATATATTTAATTCTGTATGACTCAGAAGTTTAGCGTAGTAAAATGAGCATTCACAATAACTAACTTAGAAATATAATGGCGCTTATGACTGAAACAGAATTTAATCAACTGATTGACGATGTGATTATGCAGATAGAAGATGCTCTGGATGAATTGGATATTGATATCGATATCGATTATGAATCATCGGGTGGCATATTAACCATAGTGATGGAAAACAAATCACAAATCATTATTAACCGGCAAATTACCGCTATGCAATTGTGGTTGGCTGCAAAATCTGGCGGTTACCACTTTGATTATGACGAAGTAAACGGCTGGCGGGATGAACGCAGCGGCGAGTCTTTTCAGGCAACCTTAAATCGCTGTTTGACAGAGCAGGCCGATGCAACGATTGAATTAAAATTCAATTAATTTGCATTCACAAGAGCCTTCTTATGGAAATGGAGCATTGGAAATCCGTGCTGAATGAGTGCGGGTTTTACTGGCCTGGGTGCGCCGTGATTACGCCCCTGCTATTCTCTCAAAATATTTTTTCCACCAAGGCTGATACTATCGCCAAAACATAAAGTTTTTCACAATGCTTGCTCGTTGATACCCAGGAGCTCAACATCAAAAATAAGCATTGAACCTGGCTCAATTTTACCCATCGCTTGATTGCCATAAGCCAGATTTGCAGGAATGAAAAAACGGGTTTTCTCACCAACAACCATTAGCTGGACACCTTCAGTCCATCCAGGAATTACCTGATTCAAAGCAAAACTTATGGGTTGTCCACGATCAACAGAACTATCAAAAACCCTACCATCTAGAAGCGTTCCATGATAATGAACTTTTACTGTGTCTTTAGCGACAGGGTGTTGTGTTCCTTCACCCAGGGTCAGAATCTTGTATTGTAATCCAGACTCTGTTTCAACAACGCCCTCCTGACTCTTGTTGTTAGCCAGATATTCCGTCCCGAGCAGTATATTCTCTTCGGCATTTTTATTATTCGTTTTTGAGAGGAAATAGAAAAAAGCAACTATTGCAATAATGATAATAGGGATTATAAATATTTTCATATAAGAGATTTATCCAGCTCGTCCGGGTTATGGGAATTTGCATGTATTTTACTCGATTAGAAGTATGATGTATTTTTTTTCGGCCATAGAGCAAAAAATAATTTTACTGTTATTTGGAGTTTATGCTTTTGAGAGGGCATGATGTAAGAGTGGTTTGGAGTCCACCCGCACTCCAAAGCGCGGTTTTAAACGAACATCTCCCGCAAAACTGTTAAACCTAGAAAAATCAGTTGAACCTATTACAAACGCCCAATGCACTGAATCTTCAA
>CBDTVA010000313.1:0-4021 GCA_965363935.1 uncultured Gammaproteobacteria bacterium
GTGCTAATTTATCATTATTTAAGTCGCTGGTTTATGCTATGCTAGGCGGCTGTAATATCTGGTAATTAATTGCTCTTATATACAAATCTTTACTTAAAACTTTTTTACAAGAAGCGCTTAAAAAAATTATGGTTGCAAAATTATTCAGGAAAATTTTCGGGAGTCGTAATGACCGGGAAATAAAACGCTATTTCAAAACAGTGGCTGTAATTAACAGTTTGGAAGGGGCTATACAGGAACTGACGGACGAGGAACTTCAGGGTAAAACCGAAAGCTTCAAAGAGCAACTGAAGGATGGGAAAACACTGGAGGAAATCTTACCGGAAGCCTTTGCCACAGTCAGAGAATCCAGTCGCCGGGTTATGGGTATGCGGCACTTTGATGTCCAGCTGATCGGTGCCATGGTTTTGAATGAGGGTAAAATCTCGGAAATGCGTACCGGTGAAGGTAAAACTCTGATGGCCACCCTGGCAGTTTACCTTAATGCGCTCAGCGGTGACGGTGTCCACGTGGTCACCGTCAATGATTATCTGGCCGAACGTGATGCCAAATGGATGGGCAAATTATACAATTTTCTTGGAATGTCTTACGGTATTATTTTGTCAGGACAGGACAGTGAGCAAAAACGTCAGGCCTATGCAGCAGATATCACTTATGGTACCAATAATGAATTTGGCTTTGATTATTTGCGTGATAATATGGCTTTCTCCACGGAAGACAAGGTGCAAAGAGGCCTTAATTTTGCCATTGTTGATGAGGTTGACTCTATTTTAATTGATGAAGCCAGAACACCTCTTATTATTTCAGGTCCTGCAGAAGATAATTCTGAAATTTATCGGCGGGTGAACAACTTTATCCCTAAACTGGTCAGACAGGAAGTTGTTGAATCACTTGAGGAGCAGGAAGAAGAGCCTCCCGGAGACTTTACCGTTAATGAAAAGGACAAACAGGTCTTATTGTCTAATGAAGGGCATCAGCGGGTTGAAGAATTGCTGGTTGAGGAAGGACTTCTTCAGGAAAATGAAAGTCTGTATGATCCATCCAATATTATATTAATGCACCATGTCAATGCGGCTCTGCGTGCCCATAGTCTATTCAGCAAAAATGTCGATTACATTGTCAGTAACGGCGAAGTGATTATTGTCGATGAGTTTACGGGACGTACCATGCCGGGCAGACGCTGGTCTGATGGTTTGCACCAGGCTGTTGAAGCGAAAGAGGGTGCTGCCATTCAGGTAGAAAACCAGACTCTGGCTTCTATTACATTTCAGAATTTGTTTCGCCTGTACCAAAAACTCTCGGGCATGACGGGCACCGCTGATACGGAAGCATTTGAATTTCATGAAATTTATGCATTGGAAGTGATTGTAATCCCGACCAATCAAGATATGGTGCGTAAGGATCATGGCGACCTGGTTTATCTTACTCAGGAAGAAAAATTTGCTGCCATTATTGAAGACGTCAGAGATTGTCAGAAAAGAGGTCAGCCAGCACTGGTTGGTACGGCTTCCATTGAAGTGTCTGAATTGCTTTCTAGCGCATTGAACAAGGCCGATATTCAACATGAAGTTTTGAATGCCAAGCAACATGCCCGTGAAGCGGACATTATTGCTCAGGCCGGCTACCCCGGTGTAATTACCATTGCCACGAATATGGCTGGTCGTGGTACTGATATTGTTCTCGGTGGTAATGTGGAATCTGAAATCAACAAATTAGACAATCCAGATGAAGCGAGCATCAACAAAATGCGTGCCGAATGGCAAAATTTGCATGAGCAAGTCTTGAATAACGGTGGTTTGCACATTATCGGTACTGAACGTCATGAATCCCGTCGTGTTGATAATCAGTTAAGAGGCCGTTCCGGGCGTCAGGGTGATCCGGGATCTTCGCGTTTTTACCTGTCACTGGATGACAGCCTGATGCGTATTTTTGCTTCTGATAAAATGGCTGGATTAATGCGTAAACTGGGCATGGAAAAGGGTGAAGCCATTGAACATAAATGGGTCACTCGTTCCATTGAAAATGCCCAGCGTAAGGTTGAAGGGCACAACTTTGATATTCGTAAGCAATTACTGGAATATGACGATGTGGCTAATGATCAGCGAAAAGTGATTTATGAACAGCGCAGTGATTTAATGTCAACTGAAGATATTTCAGATTTAATTGTTGATATTCGCAAAGATGTTGTTAACAGCTTTATTGATACCTATATACCACCTGAAAGTATTGAAGAACAGTGGGATGTGTCTGGGCTGGAGCAAGGACTGCAGAAGGATTTTCTTTTGGATCTGCCGATTGCAAAATGGCTGCAGGAAGATGATGATCTGCATGAGGAACCATTAAGAGAGCGCATATTGGAAGAAATGGTCAATGCCTTTGACCAGAAAGAGGAATTGATTGGCTCTGATATGATGCGCCGGGTTGAAAAAGGCGTTATGCTGGAAGTCCTGGATAGCCTCTGGAAAGAACATCTTGCGGCTATGGATTATTTACGTAAGGGAATTGGTCTTCGCGGTTATGCGCAAAAAAATCCCAAACAGGAATATAAGCGTGAATCCTTTGAATTATTTACCGATTTGCTGGATCGGGTTAAATTGGATTTAATTTCCCGTCTGAGCATTATGCAAATTCGCGAAGATCCGGATTTAAGCGCCCTGGAACATCATGAGCAGCCAGAAATGGAATATCAGCATGATGATGTAAATGCTTTGGGTGACTCAGCTTCTAATATGGAAACGGATGTGACTGAAGGGGAAGATAAAGCAAAACCTTTTGTCCGAGAGGGACAAAAAATAGGACGAAATCAACCTTGTCCCTGTGGGTCAGGCAAGAAGTATAAGCAATGTTGCGGGAAATTAAGTTGATTTAACCCTCTTGTTCCCAGATCAAGGTTTATACTGAAAGTGCCCACAGATTGTGGGCACTTTTCGTTTGGAGTGAAGCAATTGTTGAGTATAATTTCAGCACACCTGAAGAGCAGGAATTTAGACTCTTATCATTAGCGATTGATTCCATGTGATTGGTTCCAGATCTGAGAATTTAAAAAAGTATTAGGGTATAAGGTAAATGGCAATAGAAATAAATCTTCCAGTCATGCACCCGGTTTCCGGATTCAGGCTTGCTACGACGTGTGCCGGGATCAAAGTTGCGGGTCGAAAAGATCTTGTAGTGATGTCTTTTGATGCTACGGCGAATGTGGCCGGTGTGTTTACTCAGAATGCTTTTTGTGCGGCTCCGGTGCATATGGCGAAAGCTCATTTGCTCAAAAGCAGGGTTCAGTATTTTGTGATTAATACCGGTAATGCTAATGCGGGTACTGGTGAGCAAGGAATGGCGGATGCACAAACCACCTGCAAGCAACTGGCAGCACTGACACAGACCGAAAGTAATGCGGTGCTGCCATTTTCAACCGGGGTTATTGGTGAATCATTGCCCATTGACAAAATTGTTAATGCACTCCCTGATGCCCTGGCTCATTTATCAGAAGATGGCTGGAAGGACGCCGCACAGGGGATTTTAACTACGGACACGAAAACTAAAGGTGCATCTACTCAACTTGCTCTTGGTGGACAAACCGTAACAATTACCGGTATTTCTAAAGGATCAGGTATGATCCGTCCTGATATGGCAACCCTGTTAGGCTTTGTAGCAACTGATGCCTGCGTTGATCAGGAGGTTTTGCAGAAACTATTAAAATACGCTGTAGATCATTCGTTTAACCGGATTACGGTTGATGGTGATACGTCAACGAATGATGCCTGTATGCTGGTTGCAACTGGAAAATCAACGGCATCACTGATAGACAGTGAAGAGCATCCTGACTATTTAGCTCTGCGTACTGCCATTAGCGAAATTCTTGAACAGCTGGCAAAAGCCATTGTACTGGATGGTGAAGGGGCGACTAAGTTAATTAATATTAAGGTTAAATCTGGACAGACGCAACAGGAATGCAACGATGTAGCCTACACCATAGCGCATTCACCACTGGTTAAAACCGCATTTTTTGCCAGCGATCCCAATT
>CBDTVA010000314.1:0-4013 GCA_965363935.1 uncultured Gammaproteobacteria bacterium
TATTGTCACAACCCAAAACCATCACCGGAAAGGAAAATTATCTGATGAATCTAACCTCTTTACCATTTTATCTGCTCTCTCAATCGAAACCGACTGGCAAGAAGCTGACCCTGGCTCTTGCCTTTTCTGGTCTGTTTCTTTCTGCCACACCACTCATGGCTGCTGATGCCGTATTAGCAACTGTCAATGGTGAGGATATTACAGAAAGCCAGCTAAAGATTGCTGCAGCTCAAAGTAAAGTTAATTTCAATAGTATTACCCCGGAACAAAAAAAATTATTAACTGAAGCACTGGTTAACCGTCAACTTGTTTTACAAGAAGCCATTAAGGCGAACTATGATAAAGATGCGGACATTAGCGCACGTGTACAGGCTCTGACCGAAAGCTATATTGCGGCAAACTACCTTGCTAAAGTTGCCAAAAATTTTAAAGTTGAAGAAAAAGACATGAAAGCCTATTACGAAAAAAATGTCGTTACTAATACGCCTAAAGAATATAAAGCGCGTCATATTCTGGTCAAAACAGAAGATGAAGCAAAAGCTCTGATTAAAGAAATTGACGGCGGGGCAGACTTTTCAAAACTGGCAAAAGAAAAATCAACTGATACGGGTTCCAGCGAGCGCGGCGGTGATTTAGGCTGGTTTACAGAACAGGATATGGTCGCCCCCTTCTCAAAAGCCGTTGCCGGTTTAAAAAAAGGAGAACTGGCCAAAACACCCATTAATTCGCAATTTGGCTGGCATGTGATTATTCTTGATGACGAACGTACCACCAAGCCGCCTGAATTTAATGCCGTTAAGCAGGATATTGAGAAACTTTTAATAAAAGAAAAATTGAATCAGTATCTGAACGATTTAAACAGCAAGGCAAAAATCACAGTGAAATAATTTACCTGCAAACCCAAGCAACTTAAAATTCATCATGTATGTCGGGTTAGCACAGCGTAACCCGACATTAACGCAAAACATCCTGTCGGGTTACGGTAAAAAACCAGCCTAACCAAGCCAACCTACCATAACAACACTCAACAGAGCAAAGAAGAACCTGTCATATTAGCAAAAGCCGGTTTGCGAATTTCAAGTTGGCTGAGTTTTATTTTTCTGCTGCCCCCTTATAAAGTCGTATCAGCGAGACTACCATCAGATAAAAGCAGCACCCTGTCCATTTTGGCCGCCAGTTTTTCATCATGAGTGACCAGAACCAGACTGGTATGCATTTCTTCATTAAGTTTGATTAACAAATCATAGACCTGTCCGGCAGTGGTATTGTCCAGATTGCCTGTTGGTTCATCAGCAAGCAAGCACTTTGGCTCAGTGACCAGAGCCCTGGCAATTGCCGCACGCTGTCTTTCACCACCGGATAACTCACCCGGTTTATGTTGCAATCGTCCGCCCAGACCAACCTGTTCCAGTAAATAGCCTGCTTTTTCTTTCGCCTGCCCAGTATTATCACCACGGATCAACAGGGGCATGGCGACATTTTCCAGAGCAGTAAATTCCGGTAACAAATGATGAAATTGATAGACAAAGCCCAGCGCCCAATTTCTTAAAGTACCCAGTTTTTTAGCATTCAAATTGCTAATGTCCAGACCATCAATAAAGACCTTGCCGGATTTGATTTTATCCAGCCCGCCCATCATATATAACAAAGTACTTTTCCCGGAGCCTGAGGCTCCGACTATGGCTAGACGTTCACCTTTGTGAACCTGTAAATTCAGATTATGGAAAACCTCAACCCTGTTTCTGCCTTCCTCAAAAGACTGGCTTAAATCCTGACAATCAATAACCACCTGGCCTGATTCACTATTGGTTTTATCATTCATATCGCAAGGCCTCTGCTGGCTGAATCCGGGAGGCTCGCCAGGCCGGATAGATGGTAGCCAATACTGTCAGACTGAATGAAATGGTTGCGGTAATCGCCACATCGGACAATTTCATTTCAGAAGGCAGATCGCTAATCAAATAGATGTCCGGAGCCAGAAACTTAATGCCCAGCAAGCTTTCCAGCGCCGGCACAATGGTTTCAATATTTTGTGCCGTCAGAATACCCGTGACAACCCCCAGTAAAGTTCCCACGACACCAATCACCATTCCCTGCGAAATAAAGGTACGCATGACCATTCCCGGACTGGCGCCCAGAGTTCTTAATATGGCAATATCCGCCTGTTTGTCATTAACCACAATCACCAGTGTCGAAACAATATTAAATGCCGCAACGGCAATGATCAGGGATAAAATAATCAGCATCATGGTCTTTTCAATTTTGATGGCCCGGAAAAGATTGGCGTGGTGCTGGGTCCAGTCGATAACCCGGTGATAACCATCAATATTAGCTTCAATTTCCCGACTAATCCTCGGTGCATTATAGAGATCGTCCAGCTTAAGACGAATACCGGTCACCAGTCCTTTCATTTTAAACAGGGTCTGCGCATCGCGCATATGTATCAACGCCATATTGGCATCATACTGATTATGCCCCATTTCAAAGATACCTACTACCGTAAATCGTTTAAGTCTGGGCATAATACCAGCCGGGGTAACATTGGCCGATGGGGTCACCATAGTGATTTTAGAACCCACCACAGCAGCAATGGAACGGGCCAGATAACGTCCTAAAACTATACCGTATTTGGTCTCGTTCAAGGCTTCATAACTGCCCCTGTACATATGTTTTGATACCTCTGAAACCTGTTTTTCCTGTTCCGGGTCAACGCCTCGTATCAGTGCACCATGTACATTTGAGGCATTCGTCAACATCCCTTCTTTCAAAATATAGGGAGCTGAGCCTTCCACATGAGGCTGTTGTGCAATCCTTTTTTCTATGGACTGCCATTGAGCCATCGTTCCATTCGTACCGCTGATGGTTGCATGGGCCGCCATCCCCAGAATACGGTCGCGGATTTCGGATTGAAAGCCATTCATCACCGAGAGTACCGTAATTAAAGCCCAGACACCAATCGCAATCCCGATAAAGGAACTCAAGGTAATAAAAGAAACAAAATGGTTTCGCCGTTTTGCTCGTGTATAGCGAAAACCAATAAAAAGTGATAGAGGTTTGAACATGAGTGATTAAATCTTTCCTGGTTTGTTATTGGTTTTTAAGGGTTTTTTGTAAAGATGAGAAATCATAGATTGTTCACTGAGGTGGGTGATGTATCCTTTGCTACAACCGGGATACAAAGGTATTCACAGCACAAACCATCAAAATTTTCTTCACAAGCCAGTTCACAAACTTTTTCAGAAATTTTTTAATTTCCAGTTAACAAACTAGCGTTGTTTTTCAAATTAAATTGAGATCCATTTTACTACAAACGTCAATAGATTACATCTGCTAAAACCTTATTCAACTTGGTCAGGTCACCCCCTAAGGGCAACCTTAAGCTTTTGATATAAGAGGCGACATTTTATGTATGCTGTCTCTACCGCGTAGGGCGATCTCAATGTTTTTGTTATGCATACTTTGTTTTAGCCCTCGGCCTTAGAGTGCCCGATATGTATTAGACTGTTATTTAAATTCAATTCTGGTTAGGTTCTATTGTAAATCACCGGCATTTTTCCCTTCCATTTTTCCCATAGCTTGGGATTGGTGATCAATGAACTCATGAAGTGAGCGACATTTATTCGGCTGGTTGTGCCCGCATCAAATATTGCACTTCTTGTTGGTGAAGGATGAATATCATGGTTAATTATAGTTTCAGGTAATGTTTCTATCCCTCGCACGATAATTCTGACAGCCTGGCCCTGATGGAGAAGATGCTCTACGAGGAGTCGTCCTGTTGCACCACTAGCCCCAACAACAAGTGTTGTCATTAAATTCATTCTTGATATGTATATATTGATTTAAAAGCATAACGTTCATTTCTCCGTAAATATGGTCGTGGTTTTATTTTTAAACCACGACCATATTTACGGAGCAAATGTTGGTTATCTTTGATTTATGACCATTTCATTTTTAGTTCACGATGAGTATCAGCACAATCTCTTAAGTACAAATTTATTAGACTTTGATAAGGA
>CBDTVA010000315.1:0-4007 GCA_965363935.1 uncultured Gammaproteobacteria bacterium
CTTTCGGGGAGATAATCCTGAGCATTTGGCTTACGCAGCTTCAAAAGGAGGAATGGTAGCGCTCACCAAATCTATTGCCCGTGGGTTTGGAAAAGATGGCATTACCAGTTTTCTTATCGCTCCCGGCTGGGTTAAAACAGATATGAATAAAGAAACTATTGAACGATTCGGCGAGGAAGCCATCACAAAAGACCTGGCTTTAAACACACTCACGGAGCCAAAAGACCTTGCCCCGATGATCGTTTTACTTGCCAGTGGCCTGGCCGATCATGCAACGGGAACTACCATCGATATCAACGCAGGTAGTTATGTGCACTAGCAAATTGGTCAGATCTGTCAGGTTGACTTGAACCTGACAGGTCGAAATCAACTAACCTAATGTTGGCGTCCACGCCCACATCTTTCACATTTTTGAAATTATTGGTCTGACGACTAATTTGCTGGTCAAGATAGTCGTCTGACCAATTAAAGAATTATTCCCTATTTTCGGCATTTACGCCGATGTTGGTGTCCTCACCAACATCTTTAAATCCATGATGTTTACTCGTTGAGGAGGACACCAACCAGTGGACCATGCGAAAGGTATTACGATCGATGCTAGTTCTTTTCTTTCGCGGGACAGGCTCCTAATTATTCTGTAGGTTGGGTTAGCGCAGCGTAACCCGACATTATCAGTAGACATCTTATCGGGTTACGGCATAAAGCCGCCTAACCCAACCTACAATAAGAACACTCAACGACGCGGAGAAGAAGCCGTCAGTTGGTGTTTTTTGCTCGTTTATCCTGAGTTTGTGTCTTTTTCTCAATAAATTTATTTTGTGCCGTATCTGAACTTCAGGATAACTTTCTGAAGCCATGCTTTCCTCCGGCAAATAACAGTCACCTGGTGCATGACAGATGATACCTTCTTCATTCCAGGGCATTTTTTTGTACATGGCGATGTGATCAAAGCCATAAATAGGGTATTTGATAATTTCAAAATAGGGTGAAAAATCAAAGTCCTTTGGTGTCATCAGGCGAGGATTGCGCATATACAGATTGTACTGGCCATTTTCGAGTTTTTCCGTGACCGGTAAAATTGGGAATTGTATTTGCTGGAAAGCCTCAGAAATCATGCTTGAGCAGACTGTCCGTGTTACCGGCCCGGTATTGTGTAGAAACAGGCTGGATCGCCAGCGCCGGGGCACTAGACTATAGGGAAAAATAAAGCGGGCAAGATCCAGCAGTTGCCGTACGTGGTATTCGCTGCCCAGTTTACCGATGCTGAATTCAATGACTTTCTGGGCATCTTTGGGCGTGATATTGCTGGGCCGGCAGATCCTGAGATGATCATGGCGGTATTTGCTGACAGGATGGATGACTGTGCCTTCACCCAAAAGGGCTTCAATGATCAGGGGTGCGTCTGGATCCCCCTGATAATAGCGTTCAGCCTGTTTACGAAACTGGGGATCTTTAATTTCATAGAGGTGACCAATATACAGTGCTGAATGGGTCCAGGCACTTTGGGAGATGAGTTTGATGACTTCTGAGATGTGACTGCGTCCTTCAACCAGAATAACATCGCCAGGTCGAATTTCGTAGCATAATTGCCTGAAGTCATTGGGCGGCAGATCAAGACTGTCTTTTTCAGTATTCAACCAGGCAACAGTTTTTTTCCAGATGCCATCCCATAATTTGTCTCTTATCCAGAAAAGAAGGTGATTCTTCATTTCTTCCTCCTGTTATAGCGGAGCACTCGGCTAAAAAGCCATCAGCCCATTAAAAAATTCAGAAGGTGGTCCCTTACCAGTTTAGTATTCCAGCTCAGCCGGGTGGGGCGTGTAAAGATTCAAATTGTTTTAACTAAGTCATTTTATGAGATTTTTCCTATGTCAGCCAAGGGCTATTATTTTTTGTAAAATCTCAATGGCGCCATCTATTACTTTAGTTGATGTGTAATAGTGGGGCGAAAATCGTATATTTCCATGTCGCACGGCACAAATAACATGGTCTGCCATTAACGCATGGTAGAGTTTTTCAGACTCAATATCATTATGTCTGAAGGAAACAATTCCACTGATTCTGTCATTATTGGTATTGGATATTATGGAAATTTCAGGAATTGTCTGTAATTTTTTTATTATATATTTACTATTATTGACTACTAATTGCTCAATAAATTCAATTTTTCTTTGTAAAATAAGCCTGACACTGGCATTTAATGCATGAATAGCCAGCATATTAGGACTGCCGCATTCAAATTTGCGAGCCGACTGGGCTTCTGACCAGGTCAGGGAATCAAAATCAAACAGTTCTTCGGTCATACGCCAGCCAAACTGTGTCAGTTTCATTGCTGGACGCAGGCTTGCCCGGCAATAAAATAATCCCAGTCCTTCGGGACTCATAAGCCATTTGTGACCATCGGCCATAGCAAAGTCGGCCTGGATGTCCTGCACATCAAAGTTCACAGCACCAATACTCTGGATGGCATCAACGCAATAGAGAATGTGTTGTTGCTGGCAATATTGGCCCAGTTTTTTTAAATTCATGCGATAACCATCGGCGTATTGCACAGAACTGACTGATAACAGGCGGGTGCGGTCGTCAATTGCGGCAATCAGGTTGTCTTCTGGTGTGTTGTCTGAATTTAGATTCTGGTATAGATCAACCCACTTGATCTCAACACCCTGAGCCTGCAGTGATTGCCAGACTATACGATTGGATGGAAATTCCTCCCTGGCAATGACAATATTATCACCCGGTTTCCAGCTCAGGCCATAGGCCACCATGGACAATGCCTCCGAGGTATTTTTCACCAGGGCAATATCATCGCTGGAAGGGGCGTTAATCAGCGTGCAGAGGTTGTCTCGCAATTGCTGTTCAACCTGCATCCAGTGTGGATAATGGGTTGCTCCCAGGTGGGCATTTTCATCAGCGAACTCCTTGATTACTGCGCTTGTCCTGACGGGCCAGGGAGAGACGGCGGCATGGTTGAGATAGTAAATATCATTGTTTATGGAAAAATCTAATGAGATATCAGTCATTTATTAAACCCATTGAAAAAAAACAGACCATATTATGACATTGATTTTAAGATTGAACAGACTGAATATGAATTTTTCAAAAAAATTGGAAATTTTATAATGCAAAAGTTTCGCTTTTGTGTTGCAATTGCACGTGGTGTGGACAATCACCCAGAGAAATTTTTGCAATAGATAAAATATATTAAACCGATTAGGAGGATTATTAATGGCAGATTTATTCAGTGATGAATGGATGAAATCTTTTCAAGGCATCTGGAATGCTGACCCTGGATTAAAGGACGCTTTGGCTGAACTAGGATTTAACTCAGTTATTGGCTATGGTATGCCTGGCGAAGATGGGCCACGTGGTTTTATTGATATTCAAAATGGTGAAGTGGTTGATGCGGGTGCTTACAATGCTCAGGAACTGAACTGGGATATAAGAGCCGAACAGAAAAACTGGGATAAATGGCTCAGTAAAGGCATTGGCATGGCTGGTATGGGTATGGCTGTGACTACTGGTAAAATGAAATTTAAGACCGGTGATTTTAAAGCCATGATTAAAGATCCCAGAATGGCTGGCCCATTTATCAAAAGTTTTGAAGCAATGGGTAAAGTCTAACATAAGCTGTTACCCGCTTTGAAAGAGGGGCTAATGTTATTTGGCCCCTTTTTTTAAAATATGATGTTATTCTAATGGATGAAGGGTATAATGTTCGGTTTCTCTGAACATATCCTTTAAGGCCTTCTAGATGTCATCAGCCCCCAGTACCGCCACCATTTCATCATTCGACTCTCTTGAGCTGCTGCAACCGGTTTTACAGGCGGTTGAAGATTCAGGCTATACCTCCCCATCTGAAATACAGGTTCAGTGCATCCCTCATTTACTTGCCGGGAAAGATATTATTGGCCAGGCTCAAACAGGTACGGGGAAAACGGCTGCATTTGCCTTGCCTTTATTGTGTAATATTGAGACCAATCTGCACTATCCGCAAGTACTGGTAT
>CBDTVA010000316.1:0-3995 GCA_965363935.1 uncultured Gammaproteobacteria bacterium
GTCTCTATCCAGGCCATAATGAGCGGAAAAAAGTGCATAAAATTGCTCATCGGCTTGCAGCAAGTGCTGCACCTCATCCCTGTCCCAGACATAGTACTTGCCTTCCTGTCCTTCAGTATCTGCATCCAGGGTTGAATAGAAGCCGCCCTGCGCTGACTGCATTTCCCGAATTACCCAATCTGCAGTTTCTTCAACCGTGCGTTTGAAAATATCTGAATACTGTTCGCCTTCTGTTTCTGATAAACACTGTACTGACTGCTGCCAGGCATCACAATATAGACTTAACAACGGTCCATTATCGTACAGCATTTTCTCAAAGTGAGGGATCATCCAGTAATCATCCACTGAATACCGGCACATACCGCCACCCAGATGATCGTAAACACCGCCGGAAGCCATTTTTTTCAGGCTGAACAAGGCCATATTCAGTCCGGCCTCATCATTGCCGCCTTGCTGTGCTGTCAAATGGTGGTGATGCATCAGGCATTCAATATTGGACAGATGCGGAAATTTTGGTGCTGTGCCAAAACCGCCATTGACAGCATCGTAAGCCTGCTGCAGTTCTGCGCGAATGATATTAAACGGCTCGGCATTAATTTCTCCCTGTCCATCCCTTTGCGGTTTGGCATAATCTGTTAATGCCTGCTTCAGGTTTTCTTTTGTAGTACTGACTTTTTCCTGATGGCCATGATAAAAATCGGACAATTGCTGTAATAACTCAGGAAAGGCGGGCATTTGATAACGTGGTTCGGCCGGGAAATAAGTACCGGCATAGAAAGGCAGGTGGTCGTCTGGTGCCAGAAACATGGTCAGCGGCCAGCCGCCGGGACGGTTGACCATTAATTGATGTGAGGTCTGGTAGATTTTATCCAGATCGGGGCGTTCTTCCCGATCCACCTTAATATTAATGAAGTGCTCATTCATTATTTCAGCAATACGCTCATTTTCAAAGGACTCATGAGCCATTACATGGCACCAGTGGCAGGCAGAATAACCTATCGACAAAAGAATGGGCTTGTTTTCCTTTTTAGCCAAAGCCAGTGCGGCATCATTCCAGGGATACCAGTGCACCGGATTATGAGCATGTTGCTGCAGATAGGGGCTTGTTTCATTAATAAGAGCGTTGCTATAGGAAGTCATAATTGCTTTTCTAAAAAGTAATTGAGTTATTTACTCAACTATAATGAAATTAAAGACAATTGCCTAGTGGAATTTTGCTCACTCTCAGCTTTCGTTACCTGAAAACATTTGATTATTTGTGATTAGTCTTTGAACGATAAGAGTTTTATTAATTTAGGATGCTTTATTGCGTTTATTTTTCCTGCAGTGTGAGTGATAAATAAAGTCTTTAACTGGAGACTAATTAATAGCGTGGAATTTTGAGAGAAGTGACACCTAAGGATTAATAAAATTGGTGCAAAGGGCGTTTAGCGGTTATTTCTCTAATACCATAGGTATAGATCACAACACCATACCTGTGATTTAAAAATTTTTCCCAATAAATATTTATTGGGAAAAGCGGACATTTACTAAACCGCAAATTTCTCTGAACACATTATCTTCTAAACAATCGATATGAGTACCTAAGTGGAAATTGTTCAGGCTTTAATGTGGTGGAAGCGGACCTTCGGTAAAATGCGGGTTTATGACCTAAACCTGCCATTTCGTGAGCTTTATCTTTCATTGATTGGAACGAAAAGCGACCATTCCAGGGATAGAAAAATTAGTTAATCAAATGTATGCTATTGGGAATTTGCGGTCATTTGATATTTTATTGAAAATTAATTTAGAATCTTTACCTGAAAATAATTGAAAAATTTGGAATGACAGGACTGTACTCTAAGGAGACCATTAGGATTTACTGATATATCTAAATGATTTCTTTATTGCAGACATTAAAAGCCTTATATCAAAATATCATTTAATGGACTTTTTACCGCATTAGTACCTTGTTTTAATATATGCGTATAAATTTGAGTGGTCCTAATATCTTTATGACCAAGTTGCTTTTGATCTGTGCGAATGTCACATCTTAATACTCTCATTACGATGAGTAGGGCAATACTTGTTTCATTAGCCAAAAAATCTAGTAATTTTTCATTATTTAAGTAAATTCCTATCCCTCTTTACCTATTTTTATTTACTTTTCTGTCATCATAAAAAGATCTTTTGAGAAAATATTGAAATTTCATGTCTGATTTTTAATTAATAACTTGAAAACTATCATTGAATTTCCTTTTACGGTATTTGGCTGTTTTTTTGCGAATTCATTAATGCCTAATATCCAGTTTCTGAAGGGGGAACCGTTTTCAGGGAAAAGTAGCAATAGCGACCACACCCCCACTTGGGTTGAATCGGAAAACATACCTCATTGTTATACATAGGATCTAATGACAAAATGTATCTCACCACCCATTCACCTTGCTTAAAAGGAAAGTGCTTAATATGGATTTAAAAGCTGTCATCGAATGCCTGAGTCAAGTTGAACTATTTCAAGGCATTGCCGACCAGGAACTGGAAATTTTTGCAGAGCATGCCCAGTATCAACAACTATTAGCAAGGGATATACTGTTTCGCAGTCATGATCTCACCGATGCTCTCTATGTGATTGCATCCGGCAGTATTCAGCTATTTGATGATCAGGGCGATACAGAGCAGAGCCTCACGGTTTTCTCAGATCATGGGTTTATCGGAGAGACCATCCTGATTGCCCCGGTACACAAACAAGGACTCTGCGCCAGGCTACTGTCTGACACGGTTTTTTATCGATTCGAACGAAAGGCCTTGCTTTCCTTGCTCAACCAGCGCGGCGATCTGGCTCTGACAATCTCAGCGACCATCTCTCAAATCATCATTCGCCGTATGGAACATGCTAGGAGTCGTTATGAAAGTATCGCCACGCTGTACCGATCTGGTGGTCAGCGGATCGAACATGACTTGCTGGGCGACAAAGCGTTACCGGAGACAGCTTACTATGGGATTCAGACCCTTAGAGCTCTGGAAAATTTTAACATCAGTGGCATCACTCTGAACTTCTACCCCGACTTTATTCGGGGGCTGGCGAAAGTTAAAAAAGCCGCTGCCTTGGCTAACCATGATTTGGGGCATATCCCAGATGCTATCATCGGTGCTATTTGCCAAGCCTGTGATGAAATCTGCCTGGGGATGCTGCACAACCACTTTATTGTCGATATGATTCAGGGGGGAGCTGGCACATCCACCAATATGAATAGTAACGAAGTGATTGCCAATCGATCAACGACGCCTACCCAACGGCTATCAAGATCGCCTTGATGGACGCCAACGATAAGCTGCTGGGCGAGGTTCACAAACTCATTGCTCTGCTCGATGATAAGACCCTTGAATTTGCCGATATTCTCAAAATGGGCCGCACCCAGTTGCAGGACGCCGTGCCCATGACCTTAGGTCAAAGTTTTCGCGCTTATGCCACTAGTCTGCGCAATGAAGTTGAGCGCCTCAAGGCTTGCAGTACTCCTTTTCTCACCGTCAATATGGGAGGGACAGCGATTGGAACCGGGCTGAATGCTGAGCCTCGCTATCGTGAGCGGGTCGTTCAGCACCTAAGCAGGATCACAGGACGAGACATTGTTTTGGCCGACGATCTGATCGAAGCCACTCATGATACTGGATCGCTGGTGATGTACTCCTCAGCCCTTAAGCAGTTGGCGGTCAAGCTCTCCAAAATCTGTAATGATCTGCGGTTGCTCTCCTCTGGTCCGCGAGCCGGACTCAACGAGATTAACCTGCCCGCGATGCAGCCAGGTTCCTCGACCATGCCCGGTAAGGTAAATCCAGTTATCCCCGAGGTGGTTAACCAGATAGTCTACAAGGTCATCGGCAATGATCTGACCGTTACCCTAGCTGCTGAAGCGGGCCAGCTCGAACTCAATGTGATGGAGCCAGTTATGGTCGAGAGCTTGTTTGAGTCCATCGAGATCCTCAAGAGTGGCATGGATACCCTGGGTGCTCGCTGC
>CBDTVA010000317.1:0-3986 GCA_965363935.1 uncultured Gammaproteobacteria bacterium
GGCCATAATCCTGGACGGCGCGCACCTGGAAAAAAATGTTTTTCTTGCTGCCGGCGCTCTGGTGTCACCCCACAAGCGTCTGGAAAGCGGCTACCTGTATGTCGGCAGTCCGGCAAAAAAAATACGTGCCTTAACTGCTGAAGAAATCAAAGGACTGCAATATTCTGCCGATCACTATGTGAAATTAAAAAAAGACTATTTACAGGATCTGAGCGAATAAAATAGATAACATTTTATATTATCCAGAATTCTATTCTGACAGATCCTGTAAAGTCTGATGCAGATGGGCAATATTAATGGGTTTGGTTAGATATTTATCCATGCCTGCGGCAAAACAGTTTTTTTCTTCACCATCCATGGCATTAGCCGTGAGTGCAATAATGGGTATGTGCTGTTCACTGCCTTCTTGCTCACGTATTATTTCAGTGGCCTGATAGCCATCCATTACGGGCATCTGACAATCCATAAAAATGGCATCATAGTGATTATTCTGCCATGCCTCAACTGCGAACTGACCATTTTCCACTACATCGACGCTACAACCCGCTTTAGCCAGCAGAGTTTTGGCCACCATCTGATTGACATTATTGTCTTCAGCCAACAGGACGTGCAGCTGGATTTCATTATTCTGAATAGTGGATTCTTCTGTTAACCGATAACGTCCAAGCACAAAGGAATCCGTTTTCAGTACATCCAGAATAAACTGTTTTAACGCCCCTGGTGTAAAGGGTTTTTTAATAAAACCATCCACACCAAGCCGGCGATAGCGTTGCTCAAGACCCGTGGCCGTTTCATTATTGAGCACCAGTGATTTGCATGTTTTTGTTTGACTGGATAAAGTGCTCAAAATAGATGTGATGGCTTCATCATCGACCTGCTCACAAAACAATAGCAACGGGTAAAGTTCCATATTTTCTGAGTTAACAAACTCTTTTGCCTGTGCGATGTCATTGATCACTTTAGCCTGCATGCCCCAGGCGGTAAATACTTCTGTCAGAATATCAGTGCCCAGAGCTAAGCCGCCGATGATTAAAATCTGCAAATTTTGTAATATCTGACTCTTTTCGATCGCCTGATTTTCTGTCTCGACTTTAGCCTGTTTATTACCGATTGGACAACTGAGTTTAGACCAGAAAACAGAGCCTTTTCCCTGCTCACTGTGCAGACCAATTTCGCCACCCAATAATTCGCTTAACTCTTTACTGATAGCAAGACCAAGACCTGTACCACCAAATTTTCGGGTGGTCGAAATATCGGCCTGATTGAATTTACCAAAGACGTAGTCAATTTTAGCACTACTGATCCCGATCCCGGTATCTTCTACCTTTAGCGTGAAATCTACGGATTCATCACTGACAGCAGAGCAGATTACTTCAACCAGCACATGGCCTTTGGCAGTAAATTTGACCGCATTGCTCATGAAATTTAGCAAAATTTGTCGAATACGAATGGCATCAGCAATAATATATTCCGGCATCAGGGGGTCAAGACGATACTCCAGTTCAAGCTGTTTTTCTTTGGCTTTTAGTTCCAGGATATGAATGACTTCAATGATTAAATCGTAAAAATTAAATTGCACCGGATCGATATCCAGCTTGCCGGATTCAATTTTGGAAATATCCAGTATGTCATTAATGATATGCAGCAGGGAACTGGCAGAGGTCTGAATTTTAGCAACAAAATCTTCCTGTTCACTACTGAGCGGGGTATCCAGAAGTAAACCGCTTAAACCGATCACTCCATTCATAGGCGTTCTCAGTTCATGGCTCATATTAGCAACAAAGCTGCTCTTTTGTTGGTTATGTGCCTCGGCCAGCTCTTTCAGCTGCTTAAGTTTGTGTTCATAATTCTTTCGATCGGTAATATCCACACCATGGGCCTGAACCAGGGTCAGATCATGTTGCTTAACCGGGTGAAAATTCCATAAATACCACTTGTCACCAGACTCACTTTCGACACCCTCAATCGTTTCATGGTTATGAACACAACGTTGCAATAAATGCCCAATATCATCGGGTAGAATTTCCGGTCTGCCCATATCATCAAAACCATATTCCACCATCAGGTCAGTCATGGCCGGATTGGCATAATGAATAATGGCGGCCTCATCCAGTTGTAGAATTGGGGCGGGATTTAATTCAGCAAACAGGGATAATCGCTTGATTTCACTTTCACTATAACCGGATTCAGTGCAGTCATGAAACAGGATAATTGTTTCATTGTCCGAATTGAGGCGGATTTGTTTAGCATCAATGTGCAGATAAATCCCTTCTTTATCTACCCAGATAAATTCCTCAGTCTTTTGATCCGAAGTATCTCTAACGCAGCATCCCAGAGGACAATTTTCAGCATCATGTATATATCGTCCTTCTATAGCACACAGGGTGTCATGAACATTGCGCCCCATAATATTGGACTGAGACCACTTGAGCATTTTTTCAGCAGCCGGGTTGATGGCAATAATAGCGTGCCGGGCGTCAATATGGATGATGCCGTCTGACAGGTGCTGATAGAGATTGATTGCAGTCTTATTTGTTAGTGATGCAGCAGTAATTTCTGTTTTATACGTCATCATCTATTTCAACTGGCCACCTGGACATCTATCACTCGCAGCAAACCCAGGGGGTCTTCTTTTTTATCCACCGGATCAATGACTTCTGTTATAGTGAGAATGACTCCTTGTTCCTGGTTACCCAGATCGACAATTTTTTCATATCCACATGGCTTGCCATTGGCTTCATACATAATTTTAACCTTGGGCTGGAGTGGTTTTTGTTTATCAATTTCGACCACAACGCCTTTCTCACCGGAATTGAGTCGAACTGCACTGGTGAGGGGATAAATACTCATCACGTGTATCAGCTTACTCACCACCGTTTCACTGTACAAACCTTTTTTACCGGCCTGATATAACAACTTAAGCGCATTGGCTGGCAACATGCCCGGCTTATCGGTCAAACCGTGGATACACTCGTCATAGCTATCGGCGACCTGTAAGATTTCGACCAGTTTATGAGTAGCCTGTTTTTTTAATTTGTCCGGATAGCCACTGCCGTCACTCAATTCATGATGCTGCTTGACCATCATTTTTACGCTGTCAGGAAAGTCCTGGCTTTTTTTCAATACATTTTCAATTATGCCTGGATGTTGTTCGATCAGCCGTCGTTCAGGAACAGTATAGGGCTTGTTTTTTCCCAGCAGGTGCATGGGCAGGCGTGACCAGCCGGTGTCATGCAATAGCGCAGCCAGACCCAGTTCATTAATCTCATCATCCGTACAGTCCAGTCGCATGGCAAGCGGTAAAACAACTGCAAACACACCAAAGCCATGGTCACTGAGTTTTATATCCTGGCGGTGTAAATGCAGCATGGTCAATAAGGCCTGATCATTTCGGCACAGGCTTTTCCGTGCTTCATCGATCACGGGGTTCATTGTTTCAATTGAAAGCGGTCGCCCCTCTTTAACCAGGGAACCCAATTGATTGACCAGCTTTTCAATTTTGCCCTGCAGGACTTTAGCTACTTTCAGTTCCTCGTTTAAGGGGGCTTTTTCCTCTGTGCCCGCCTCAGGCGGGTGTTGTTGGTCGCTGGATTCTTCTGGTCCGGCTGTTTTTGCAAAAGTCGTTACGGGCGGAGGTGTTGGTATACTTTTATCTTTAGGCTGATCTACAGGCTCTTCGAAAGGTGAGGTCTGGGTATTGTCCAGAATATTATCACCCCGCGACAAATCAATAGTCAGTTCCATAACACCGGCTTTTTTCAGTAAAACAACATCATTGTGTGTGTCGATTTTACGCCGGTGACGTAAAAAAGGGCTTTTCATCCATGGAATATCAAGCTCGTGGACAAACATTCCTTTTCGTAACTGGGAAATAGAAATTCTTCGTGTGGACATACAGCTCAGTATAGTTGGATTTCAATAGAACACAACTTAAGGGCAGCCTTAAAAAATAATTCACATTTCTAAGTTTCCACTTACTCATTCTA
>CBDTVA010000318.1:0-3977 GCA_965363935.1 uncultured Gammaproteobacteria bacterium
CAGAACTTTCGCAAAAGCTTTTGCATAACAAACTGCTTGCCTTGAAAAAATGCTCTCCGGAAGTGATTGCTACCGCAAATATAGGCTGCCAAATGCACCTGCAAACCAGAGCCGGAATACCGGTGCAGCACTGGATAGAATTACTGGATGATGTTATCCAGTAGGTTCTCTATTCTTGGACAGGCTCCCAGGGTTATTGACCGGCTAAAGACTTTTTTCTGCGATTTTTTAGCACTGGCCTTAATCGTTCTGCCATACTGCGCAATAAGTCTTCGGTGGTCTGCCAGTCTATACAGGCATCCGTAACTGAAACACCATACTCAAGCTGGTTGAGGTCATCCGGTATTGACTGATTACCCTTGTGCAAATGACTTTCCAGCATTATGCCCATGATGGAATCATTACCCTCCAGAATCTGTTGTATCACATCATTGGCCACCAGAGGTTGCAGCTCGAATTGCTTGCTGGAATTGCCATGACTGCAATCCACCATCAGGTTTCCGGGTAATCCGGCGTCATTCAGAGCTTTTTCACTCAGGTTAATACTGACCGAATCATAATTGGTTTTCTTGCCGCCGCGTAAAATAATATGCCCGCAGTGATTGCCGCTGGTTTGCAGTTGGGCTATCTGACCCAGTTGATTGATTCCCAGAAAGTGGTGCGCTGCAGACACTGAGTGCAGAGCATTGATAGCAACATCCAGATTACCATCCGTGCCATTTTTAAACCCCACCGGCATAGAAAGCCCGCTGGCCATTTCTCTATGAGTTTGTGATTCAGTGGTTCGTGCACCGATAGCTGCCCAGGAAAATAAGTCCGACAGATATTGTGGAGTGACCGGGTCAAGTGCTTCAGTGCCAGCCGGAAGCTCAAGCTCAGCCAGCCAGAGCAGAAGTTCCCGGGCTCGTTGCAGGCCGAGCTTGACGTTGAAACTGCCATCTAAATCCGGATCATTGATCATACCTTTCCAGCCCACAGTGGTTCTGGGCTTTTCAAAATAAATGCGCATAATAAATAACAAACTATCACTTAATTCATCACTAAGTGCTTTCAAGCGATGGGCATATTCTTTGGCTGATTGAATATCGTGAATAGAGCAAGGTCCAGTTACAACCAGAAATCGATGATCCTTACCGGTCAGAATATCCAGTATGGCCTGACGCCCTCGCAACACAGTCTGCTCTGCTTTTTTAGAAATAGGAAGCTGCTTCTTTAATTCACTGGGTGGTGTCAAGACCTTTTCCGCAACGATATTTGTGTTGTTAATATAATCTGCACTCATAATAAGGCCTGCTCCGAATTAATGTTGTTGAACCATTATCCTTAATAGTTTATTTATTTCAAGTAACAATTACGACACGCATGGCATCCAACCTGGGTTTGACCGAATTAAAAATTGTTTCCAGCGACTGTAATTGCCGGGTAAAAAACTCAATCTCTTCACCACGAATATTGGGATTGACCTGTGCCAGTGCCTGAAGTCGATTAATTTCGTTGAGTAAGGTTTCCTGGCTGCTATCTCGTGCGGATTGCAGAATCTCTGGCGCTTGTTCCTCGCACAGATTTTCTGCTTTGGTCAGCATATGCTGTAAAGCATCTTCCTTGACTTTGATGATCTGTTGAGCTGTCTGAGTATTAATGGCTTCCTGCGTCTGTTTTATCTCCTCATGTCTGATCTCCTTTGTCATATCCTGACCTTGTTCATTAACGATAATACGAATTGTGGTTACTGGTAAATAACGATTTGCCTGTAGTGTCTCATGAGCGCTTGTTTCCATTATAAACAGGCACTCCAGTAACAGGCTTCCTGGTTTTGGGGATATTGTCAGGTCAGAGCTATCCAGGGTGGTCATTGCCGTATTACCCATTTCACTGCTGCTGATCATATCCATTGCAGTTCTGACCATGGGATGATCCCAGGTGAAGAACTGCATGTCCTCATTTGCCAGGGCGATTGAACGATCATAGGTAATGGTCAGGCCGTCATCCGGCAATCCGGGGAACTGGTTTAGCATATGCTCACCGGGTGAAATAATATAGCAGTGCTCACTATGTTCTTCGTGATCAACGCCAATGGCATCAAATAGATCGTCCATATATTGGAACAGGGTGTTCTGCAGCTGCATTTTTTCAGCAAGAACTTTCAGCCTGTTGGCCTCTGGCTGACGACAGGAGTTGTATTCCAGTAACCTATCTCTACCTTCATGCAGTGCCTTGTTGAGTTGTTGATGTAAAGATTGGGTCTGATGGATCAGGTCAGGAGCAGGTTGGCTTGTGGAAATGGTTGCATCTAAAGAAGGTACTGCCAATATTTCATTTTGTAATTGTGTACGTACCTGAGTAAAAACATTATGTCCCGTAGGACAGGTTTGTTCAAAGGCATTCAAGCCCTTATGATACCAATGAAATAAAACAGCCTGTGCAGTATTATTCAAATAGGGGACATGGATTTTTATGTTTTGGGTTTGTCCAATACGATCCAGACGGCCAATACGTTGCTCCAGCAGATCAGGGTTCAATGGCAGATCAAAGAGTACCATTTGGTGGGCAAACTGAAAGTTACGACCTTCACTGCCAATTTCAGAACAGATCAGTACCGGAGCACCATTTTCCGGATCGGCAAAAAAGGCTGCGGCTCGATCTCGTTCAATAAGGTTCAGGCCTTCATGGAATACGGCCGCATAAATAGCAAATTGTTTTTTTAGGATATTCGCCAGGTCTATTGTGTTCTGAGCGCTGGCGGTGATGACCAGTATTTTACCATTGTCCGAGGCTTGTTTAGTCAACCTGTGCTCAATTAGCCAGTCACCCAGCCATTTGACTCTGGGATCAATTTGGGTCCAATCCTGAAACTGGTCGGAATGGTCGGTTTTAATCCGGTAAAGTAGTTCAGGAAAAAGTACCAGATTAGAAAAGTTCGTATCTGTTTCTGAGTTGCTATTGTTGCTGTTTGATTGCAACTCCTGTTGTAACTCTTGTTCCAACTCTTGTTTCAGGAGCAGTTGTTGACTAAATTGCCCAAGGAGCTTTAGATATTCATCGGGAAGTGGCTGGGGATGGGCAATTACTTCCCGTCCCGGGAAACCTTTGACAGTTGCCCGGGTATTGCGAAACAGAACCCGGCCTGTTCCATGACGATCCAGCATGTGCTCTATGAGTGTTTGTTTGGCGTGATGGAGTTTATGCGCAGGGTTTTCTGTTGCATTGCTCATCATGGACAGTTCATCCAGTGTCGTATTTATGGCGCTGTCAGTGGTATTTTTATCAGCAACATTATCTTTACTAACACTTTCTTTACTAACATAGCGACTTTCTTTCAGGGTCTCTTTTAAAGTCTGGCGAGCTGTTTTATCAAGGGGCTGGTTTGATAATAAAGCTTCCATTGCATGGGCAATGGGCTGATAGCCTTCATCTTCTGCAATAAATGACTCCAGATCAGGAAATCGATCCGGATCGAGCAGGCGTAAACGGGCAAAATGACTTTCTATTCCCAGTTGTTCGGGCGTAGCGGTTAATAACAGGATGCCGCGTATCCTTTGGGTCAGTTGTTCTATTAATTGATACTCATGACTGGATTTATTGACTGTCCATTGCAGATGATGAGCTTCATCCACCACCAGTAAATCCCAGTTACCCTCAAGAGCCTGTTGGAAGTAAGTGTCGTTTGTTGCTAAAAACTCCAGACTGCAAAGGACCAGTTGCTCGCTGAGAAAGACATTATCTTTACTAGCGTTATTATCATCTGTATCGTCAGAGTGATCGGTGTCAATAGTCAATGCCTGACAGCGTTGTTCGTCAAAAATACTGAACAACAGATTAAAACGGCGTAACATTTCCACCAGCCATTGATGCATAAGGCTTTCAGGGACAATAATCAAAACCCGTTGGGCGCGCTCATTGAGTAGCTGATGATGCAGAATTAGCCCGGCTTCAATGGTTTTTCCCAAACCGACTTCATCCGCAAGCAATACTCTGGG
>CBDTVA010000319.1:0-3954 GCA_965363935.1 uncultured Gammaproteobacteria bacterium
GCGTTGTGGAGAGCACCGAAGGGTGCCGCCGGCTTTCTCACCGTCGACCAGACCGATGACTGGCCGCATCGCATCTACTCGCCGGAACCTTAGCCTTAGCGCAGTGATGCTGTGAGTCCAGGCGCCCGCCCCGTTGCCCATAGTAGCAACGGAGGCGGGCGATCTTGGATTGATTAAAGCCTTGCGTTTGAAGGTATGAAATTATATACCTCTCTTTGGAGGTAGGCTGTCTATACTTCATCATGATTTAATCTTTCTTGTCGGAAGAAAAAATCGGGAAGTATCGCAGATTGCCTCCACCGATAAATACAAGGAAGGTGTATGTTGCACTTAGGGACGCTCTGAAAAACCCGGTCTATTTTGCTCGATATGGATTGCTCTGAATCTATGGCAAGAATTTGGGTGTTTTTTATTCCAACTTCCGTGATTGTTTTCAGTCTTCATTGATAAAGTATAGTGAGATTATGGACAGCCACAAATTCAATTGATAGCAGCCTGGCAAATTTGTACTCTCATAGAAACAATCTGCTAAGGACAGCACAAAGAATCAGGGGTCATGTCTTTCAATGCCACATTTAAATGCTAGACTCTCTCAATGGCAAGACCACTAAGACTAGAACTGGCTGGCGGTTTATATCATGTTACCTCGCGAGGGGATCGACGTGAAGATATCTAGCGATTTCGACTATTTCAGAAACCTTCTTTCAAACAATTTTAAAACTATTGAAATTACCGCTAACTGGAAGTTTGAGAACAATTCTTATTTGGCTCGAATCGCTGCTGTAGGTCATGAAGAGCAGGTCAAACCTGAAATATAATTTTTTTGACCATGACCTAACGAAATCGTCCCATTGCGGAAAATTGAGTAAATTTAATCAGACCTGAAGTCAGAGCAAAAGCGGTAATTTTGTGTTTACACAAACAATGAGAATTGCCACGCTTAAGACTTTTTAAACAGACACAGTTAATAGGTAAAATCTGTCAAAGAGCAATGGTTTTCCCTACAAATAAAAAAGAATATTCAAGGAATAAGTTCTTACGATTAATTTTTGGGCAGAAAATACGGTACATCAAGGTGCTTTATTTCAGTTTATTATTCCTGAATCACAAGAAGACATCCTTTCACAGACTAAGGTCTAACCATAACTATTGTAAAACGGCTATTTTAAAAGCCCAAATTGTGCTGGCGGTTTTCTTTGCTGCGTGCGTTGTTCATAAGCATAACCCAGTTTCAACAGTAATGGTTCGCTGAATTGACGGCCCATAAATTGCAAACCCAGGGGTAAGCCTTCCTGAGTGAATCCCATGGGGACTGTGAGACCCGGCAATCCGGTATGGGGGACAATGACTGGACTGTTATTACCGTGCAACGATTCCAGATCACCGATTTCTCGTGGGGGGTAGCGCCAACTGGGGTAAATAATAGCATCAAGATTATCATTATCCATTGCATTGACGACGGCATCTAACAAGGCTTTTCTGCGCGGGTCACCCTGCACATCAATACAGGGTGGATGGCGCATATCAGCGGCCTCTTTTGGAGCAGAAGCCCATTCTATTGCCTTTTGACTGAGTGCTAAAAATTGTTGAGAATTTTTCAGCATGTCAAAAGAACGTAAGCGGGTGGTTGATGGCGCTTCTTTTAGATAATGATCCAGATCTTGCGCAAACCGACTGCAAAAACCGGTATTTTGAGTTAATTGCTTTAATCTCTTGATATGAAACGGTTCAATAACCGTCGCACCGGCAAGTTTTAAATGTTTTATCGCCTGTTGCATGGCATCCAGAACTTCTGGATGGGTATCGTCAAAGGGCATTAACGCTTCCAATACGGCGATACGAGCACCTTTCAGTCCATCTTTATCCAGAAAGGCTCGATAATCATCATAGACTTGGTGGTCCGGGTTTTGCGTTATGGGATCGGCGGGATCTGGGCCAACCAGTACAGAATAAACAATCGCCGTATCGGTAACCGTTCTCATCAATGGCCCGCCAATATCCCGGTTTAAAAGCAGGGGGACAATACCATTCCGGCTGGTGGCGCCAAGCGTGGGACGCAAGCCAACCAGGGCGAGATGAGAGGCAGGTCCACGAATAGAATTTCCAGTATCTGTGCCCATGCCGATAATTCCAAAATTGGCTGCAATCGCTGAGGCGGTCCCACCACTGGAACCAGCTGGAACATGATCCAGTGAATACGCATTACGGGTTTCACCATGAGTTGAACTAATGGTTTGATAAGGACTAAAAGCCCATTCTCCCATATTGGACTTGGCAATAATGATAGCATCCTGTTCACGTAAGCGTTTGACTAAAAAGGCATCGTCAACCGGGATATGGCCTTTTAAAGCCATAGAACCTGCTTCGGTGGGCATATCAGCAGTATCAAAATTATCTTTGAGGATAACCGGAACACAATGCAGCTTTTTCATGGCTTTGGTTTGGGCGAATTGCTGATCCAATCTTTTTGCTTTGTTTAAAGCGTTAGGATTGATCAAGATAATCGCATTGAGACCGGAACTTTGATCAAAATGTTTGATCCGGCGAAGATACCCCTGTACCACCGACTGACAGCTCATGGTTTGTTGTCTAATACCTTTATGCAGGTCATCAATGGATAACTCAATCAGCTTATTATCGAGTGATTCAGGCGAAGGGAGGTTTATAGTATTCTGGTTACAGGCAACCAATAGAAAGGTTAATAATAACGTTAACAGAATTTTCACAGGAACCTCCTGGATATTGTTGTAAATTTATTGATAAAGTGATTTCAGGAAATCAAGATATTGTGCCTGATCCCAGGGGCGACCACCCAGGGCAACATATCGGGGAATGCCATTGGGATCAACCAGAAATGTAGCGGGCAAACCTCTGGGTTGCCAGCGCTCTGTGACCAGACCATCTGTATCCATCAGGGGGGTCAAATCCGGGGCAACACTGGATAAAAATTCAAATACTGTATCTTCATCTTCAGCCGTATTAATCAGGTAAATGACCATTTTATCCTGCTCCAGCTCTGAGACTATCTTTTGGATGGTCGGCATTTCCCTGCGGCAGGGGCCGCACCAGCTGGCCCAGAAATGCACGAAAACCCAGTGACCACGTTCATTGGCTATATCCCGTTGTTCACCATCCATATCATTCAGTATCAATGGTTTTGTGGTTTTATCAGCAAGAGGAATGACACCTTTGGGAAGTTTTAATGCCGCTTCACTGGCTTGGATTGGGCTTGTGATCAGTAATATGAAAAAAGTTAGTATTAATTTCTTAAACATTGGACACCTTCAAATGTCACGGTTTTTACAGAGCTTTGTTTATCAGCACCTACGGGAAAATTCATCGTTAGTGTAAAAGGACTTGCTTGATAAGGGATGACAAAACTGCCGCCCACACTCTCTTCAGGATGTAAGTCTCTGGCTTCAGGCAGTAAGGTCCAACCAAAAGTAGATTGTTGAGCCTGGGGTAACTTTGCTTTTTTCCAACGTTCAGGCCAGTAGTCCCTTCGTAATCGATTAAAACTTTTACCATTACTGGAAAAACGCCATTCATCCAGATCCAGCCAGAGAATATCCTGGGAAAGATTATGAATAATTGGTGTCACAAAACAGGTATTAAGAATTTCATTTATGGAGGCTTTATTAAATTGTCTGGCAATATAAAAAGCCTTTAATTGATCCGGGGTACGATTGATCAGGTGGATAGCAATAGCTTTGTCTTCATAACGATCAATTTCACTGGATTTTCGAGGAATATCCTCGGCCCACGTGTTTAGAGATAAGCCATAACTGACCAGAAGTAGCAAATAAATAAGACAATGAGAATAGCGGAACATAGAATTTAAAATCTGAGTTATCCCCACGATTTTTTTAGTAACTCGTTGAAATTTTAGAAATTGATCTACTTTCATGGCGAACTATGATCAAATTAGTTCACCACAAAGCAATTTGGAGAAAG
>CBDTVA010000320.1:0-3953 GCA_965363935.1 uncultured Gammaproteobacteria bacterium
GAAAAAATCAAATATTATGAGATCAGGCATTTCGTTAAGCCGGGAATAACCGGCTGGGCACAGGTTTGTTATCCTTATGGGGCAACTGAACAGGACAGTCGCAATAAGCTGGAATATGATCTCTACTATATGAAAAATTATACCCTGTTCCTGGACATTATGATCCTGTTGCAAACCACTCAGGTGGTTGTCTGGCGTCAGGGGTCCCGCTAGTATGGATGGCATGTAAGCGTGGAAAACTACGGTATCTTTAGCTACTTGTCAGCGGCCATTGCCTATGCCCTGTTACTTCTGCTGAGTCTGTGGGGGATTAAACGTTACACTTCCGGGATCAGCTTTTTTATCGCTGTGCTGTTCTCGTTTGTCTGGTCAGCTTACGCAAGTTATACCCTGTACAGTGATGAACTCTTTACCAGCAGTATTCTGCCTTTTGAAACCCTGCGTAATCTGAGCTGGTATATCTACCTGCTGGCCATGCTGTCAAATCTTCAACAGAAAGACAGTTCCGACAATATTAAGCAGAGCAAATGGTCTTTTCTGTCCTCTATACTCTTTAAACCAGGTTATAGTACTGCCCTCATTCTGGGAACTGTGCTTATTTTCCTTATTGAATTGCTGCCAGAGGCTCAGTTCAAGCTAAATCAATGGCTTGGCCTGGAGTTCAGACTGCTTTCTCATGTCAGCTTTGCCATTATCGGACTTATTCTGGTCGAGCAACTGTATAGAAATACGGTGTCAGAGCAACGCTGGGCAATAAAATTTATCTGCCTTGGTCTGGGCGGACTGTTTATGTTTGATTTTATTATTTACAGCAAGTCCTTACTGTTTGCCGAAATGGATTTTACGCTCTGGAATGCCAGAGGAATAGTGAATACCTTGATTGTTCCCCTGCTGGCCATTTCTGTTGTCCGCCTGCAGGAAGAGTCAAGAAACTATACCATTTCAAGAAAAGTCATTTTTCACACTTCGGCTTTGGTGGGGACCGGGCTGTATCTGATTTTTATGTCATTGGCAGGCTTTTATCTCAAGGAATATGGCGGTGACTGGGGTGAGATTGCGCAAATCCTGTTTATTTTTCTGGCCATTCTGTTGTTACTGGTGCTTATGTTTTCCGGGGCGATTCGAGCCAGATTAAAGGTATATTTTAATAAACATTTTGTGCATTATCGCTATGACTATCGTGAAGAATGGATAAAACTGAGTAAAACTCTGGCGGAACTGACATCATTTAATGAATTATCCCATGTTATGATCAAAACACTGGCTGATTTAGTGGAAAGCTCCGGTGGCGGTTTATGGATTCAAAATGAACAGGGAGACTATTATCTGGCCGAAGACTTTAATCTGGGCTTTAATGATAATGAGCTGGAACTAATTAAACAGCAAGACAGTGCAGTGCAATTTCTACATAATAAACAGTGGGTTATTGATTTATTTGAGTACGATGATGATCCGGAAGTTTATGAACAGGTTGATTTTGACCATTGGCAGCTGAGTGAGAGAAATATCTGGCTGTTGATCCCTGTTTTGCAACAAAATCAGCTCAAGGCCTTTGTGGTACTGACGAAACCCAGAGTACCCAGGAAATTGAACTGGGAGGATCATGATTTGCTCAGAACTGTGGGCATGCAATTGGCAAATGCTTTTGTGTTGAGTCAGGCCAGTGAAGAATTGTCAACCGCAAGACAATTTGAAGCCTACAGCCGTTTGTCTGCGTTTATTATCCATGATCTTAAAAATCTCGTGGCTCAGGTGTCATTGATTGTCAAGAATGCTGAAAAACACAAACACAATCCGGACTTTATAGAAGATGCAATCGACACATTGGAAAATGTGGTGCTCAAAATGCAGAACCTGGTTAATCAGCTAAGGCAACGCAATGTCCAGGACAGCCAGTCTACACTGGATCTGGTCAGCATCATTAAAGATATTGTCAAACAGCAATCGGCACATTTGCCCAGGCCCCGATTACAATCCGCACTTGATGAGTGCCTGATTACCGGCGAACAGGAAAAAATTTCCGCCATCTTTACTCACCTGGTTCAAAATGCTCAGGATGCTACAGCGGATGATGGCTCAATTGTTCTGGAGTTGTCAAAACAAGATAGTGAAGCTATCATAAAAATTATTGATACAGGTTCCGGTATGGATAAGAAGTTTATTGCCGAGCGCCTGTTTAAACCTTTTGATACCACAAAAGGCAACGCCGGAATGGGTATTGGTGTTTATGAAGCAAAGACCTATATTTTAAAACACTCGGGTACAATTTCAGTTGAAAGTGAAGTAGGACAAGGCACAAGCTTTGTTATCCACTTGCCGCTGAGACAGAAAGAGGGGAAGACAATTTGAGCAGTGATGACAGAAAAATACTTCTGATTGTAGAAGACGATCCCGGCCTGCAAAAGCAACTAAAATGGAGTTTTGAAAATTATAAAGTGGTTATTGCCGGCGATCGAGCTGAGGCGATTACTGCCTTGCGCAGACACCAGCCATCCGTCGTGACACTGGATCTGGGACTTCCGCCTGATCCGGCTAATGCCAGTGAAGGGCTGGCTGCATTGAAAGAAATCCTGGAACTGGCACCTGATACCAAGGTCATTGTTGTGACCGGCAATGATGACCGGGATACAGCCGTTCAGGCAGTGGCCATGGGCGCCTACGATTTTTACCAGAAACCGGTTGAACTGGACACGCTTAATCTGATCATTGGCCGAGCCTTTCATCTGGATGAACTGGAAAAAGAAAACCAGCGCCTGTCGAGTAAAACCGATGAGCCTCTGGAAGGTATGATCGCGGTCAGTAAGCCAATGCTGCAGCTTGCGCGTACCGTGGAAAAGATTGCCCCTAGTGATGTCACCACACTGCTATTGGGTGATAGTGGTACCGGTAAAGAGTTATTTGCCAGAGCAATTCATAAACTCAGTTTAAGAAAGAATAAACCCTTCGTGGCCGTTAACTCTGCAGCAATTCCTGAAAACCTGCTGGAAAGTGAGTTGTTTGGTTATGAAAAAGGGGCATTTACCGGAGCAGTAAAACAAACCCAGGGCAAGATTGAGTACGCTGATAAGGGCACCTTTTTTCTCGATGAAATCGGTGATTTACCCATGGCATTACAGGCTAAATTGTTACGCTTCCTGCAAGAGCGAATCATAGAGCGTATTGGTGGACGAACTGAAATCCCTGTGGATATTCGCATCGTGTGTGCCACACACCAGAATTTACAACAGCTCATTGCCGAGGGAAAATTCAGAGAAGATCTCTATTATCGCCTCAGTGAAATGACCATTAAAATCCCACCTTTAAGAGATCGTGAAGGCGATGCCATTGTTATTGCCACTGCTCTGGCAAAACGCTATAGTGAACAACAGCATAAAAAAATTAAGGGTTTCACCAAAGACGCAGCGCAATTACTGGAAAACTATGCTTGGCCGGGTAACATCCGGGAATTAGAGAACAAAGTAAAACGAGCGGTTATTATGGCCGATGGCGTGTATATTAATGCAGAAGATCTGGAACTGGATAACAAAAAAGATGAACTATCCATACCTCTTAACCTGAAAGAGGTCAGAGAGTCAGCAGAAACATGCGCAATAAAACGCGCCTTGAGCTATTCAAATAATAATATCTCCAAGGCCGCTAAATTACTGGGAGTAACCAGACCGACACTTTATACACTCTTTAATAAATATGGCATTCAAGTCAACAATATTGAAGGTCAGGGGTAGAGTAAAGGGGCAACACAGCAACACCCAAATAGTGTACACTAATAATTGTATTTACCGGGGTGAAGACAATGTTAAAAAATATTACTCTGAGTGCTGAAGACAGTTTAATCAAGATTGGGCGCTTAAAGGCGAGCGAAGAAAATACCACGATAAATGAAAAGTTTCGCCAATGGCTGGCCGCATACGTCAATATGGACAAAAATGAAAAGAATTACCACCAATTGATGG
>CBDTVA010000321.1:0-3933 GCA_965363935.1 uncultured Gammaproteobacteria bacterium
GCTTTCCACAACAAATATTTATTGGGTGAATATTGTTAAATTGCAGCTCAGGGACGTTAGTGACTAAATATGGAAGTGACTAATATTAGTCCTTTGAATCGTAAGCAGGCATTTAGCATACAACTTTGATTACTCAAAATTGACGTTGTTTTGAAAGAAAAATAAAGGGAGGCGAACACCTCCCTTTCTGTTGCTTTATTGAAAGCAGATTTTATTGCAAGTGGTACTCACCAGCTGTTTCGTTATAAATGAACGTCTCGCCTCCCTTCACGCTTCCGGTTGCAGTGGGTTTGCTACCCATGTACTGATTGATGTCCTCAATGCTGGCAACCTGTGCTTGTGCAAAATCATCTGGATTAACATATTGCTCATGCTCAGAACTCCAGACTGAGTTTTTATTATGGTCATCTCCATAGCTGCGAATACTGGCCGCTGTGCTTTCCTTAAAACTGACATCCGCATATATATTCGCAGATTCTTCATAAATAAGGCTTGATAATGAATTGTCAGCCTGTGCTGTACCAGTGATTACAACTGAAGCAAAAAGAGCAGAAATTAAGGCTTTTTTACAGAAAGTTTTTTTAAAGTATTCATAGCAGTATTCCCTTTGATTTAATTTTCTTAATGTGATTATTAAGTATGGGTAAAGTTTAAAGGAAATATTTTTTTAATCTGTTCGTATTGATACGTGAAAAACTTCGGATGATACATAATATAGCTGTCAGGAAAGCAGTTAAGAGTACGAATTTAAAGTGAATTTTTGTTATCAATCAAACAGCAATAATCAGAGAGATTTTAAGAACCGGATAACAAACCCAGTATTCGTTGTGCAGAAAAATTTGCCTGACCATGTAAAGCGGTTGCTGCATCCCTGAGCAAAAGATTTTTGCTTTGCTCGCTAATGGTTCTGGCATAATCAGTATCCAGAATACGACTCTTTGAGGCAGAAAGATTTTCTTCCTTATTCAATAGATTCCGCCCGATGCTTTCAAAGCGATTTATTGTTGCTCCGAATTCCGCTCTTTGCGTATTAACCTGCGCCATGGCGCTATCCAATACCGATAGTGATCCTGTAGCACCGCCCTGAGTAGACAAATCAGCTGAGAAAAAGCCACTGGAGGTAATACCACTTTGCAGATCGGCTGTTTTAACTGTCACCTGATCACCCTCGTTGGCATCCACCTGAAACGTCAGATCTGCATCTTGATTAAGCAGTTTCTGGCCATTAAATTCCGCAGATCCGGTAATACGCCGGACTTCATCCTGAATCATGGAAAATTCTGTCTGCAGTGCTGCCCTGTCCGTATCATTGAGTAACGCATTGGAACTTTGTAAGGCTAATTCCCGGCCGCGCTGCATAAAATCATTGATTTGTGAACTATAGCCATCGGCAGTTTGGGCCAGAGAGATGCCATCATTGACATTACGAAAAGCCTGACCGGAACCCATAATCTGCGCGGCAAACCGTTCCACAATGGCTAAGCCTGCGGCATTGTCTTTGGCACTATTAATATTTTTACCGGATGACAGGCGGGCAAAGGAAGTGGCAAGACTCTTATCATGTCGATTCAGAGTATTACCTATAGAATTTATAGAATTTGAATTATTGATGCCAATACCCATATCAGCCCCCTGACTTTATCTATTAAGAATGCCAAACATACTTAACACCATTTATTTTCTGTAGCTTAGGTTAGCGCATCCTGAACCCAACCTACAAATAACAACACGCAACAAAGCAGAGAAGAACCACCAATTTTAAGATTAAGTTAGCTCTTCCTTGGTTGTATGACTTTAATTATGGGAGTAAAAGAAGCTTTTTGCCAATAATTTTGTATAAATTTTAACCGTTTTATTGGGCATAGTAGAATAATGTGAAGCAGTCGTTATTATCCCAGGCTATTTCCCATCTTCCTATTCAAGCGCCATGATAAATGCCGTAGTCGACATAGCCCGGAATTGCCGAATCAGCATGACATTCGCTGGAATGTTGTGGCGATTCGAAGTCACGATCCCGGTCATACCAGGACAAAAGCATATAATCATCCAGCTTTTCCTGGGCCAATTGATTCGCCCGCTGCATGGCAATCTGATAATCCGTAATTTCGGGACTGGCATCAATTGCCAGGATTTCAACCCGGGAAAAATCAGGTTGATGGATGGTACAGGAATTTGATTGTTCAGACACACACTCACCACTTCAGTAAATTTACCTGAGCTGATGGCTCAGAATTTTTAATGCTTAACTCATAAACCTTAACTCACAACCTTTAACTCACAACTACGGTTTTTATATTGACAAATTCATGAATTCCAAATTCACCAATTTCCCGGCCATAACCGGATTTCTTAATCCCGCCAAACGGCAGTCGGGGATCGCTTTTAACAAATCCGTTCACCACACAGGTTCCGCTATTAATCACATCACGAGCCAGACGGCGGCCTTTTTCTAGGTCTCCGGTAAACACTGCGCCACCCAGGCCAAATTCACTATCATTAGCAATTGCAATGGCCTCTGCTTCATCTCTGGCACTGATAATTGTCGATACCGGGCCAAACAACTCTTCTGAAAAAGCCGCCATACCCGCTTTTACATCAGTCAGTACCGTGCATGGATACCAGGCACCCGCCAGGTCAGGAATTTCACCTCCCAGCTTTAATACGGCACCCTGCTCGACACTGCGCATGACCTGCTGATGCAATTCGTCTCGCAGCTTAAGCTTGGCCATAGGGCCAAAATTCGTGCCCGCATCCAGAGGATCTCCCATCTGATAGCTTTTCATGAGCTGAATAATTTTATCTTCAAATTCCTGTCGAACTGATTCAACCACAATAAAACGCTTGGCTGCAATACAGACCTGACCGCCATTGAGCATTCGTGAAGCACCACAACTGGCTACCGCTGCATCAATATCAGCATCTTCAAGCACAATATAGGGATCGCTGCCGCCCAATTCCAGGACACTTTTTTTCAGATTCCTTCCGGCCTCTGCAGCCACTTGCTGACCTGCCCTTTCACTACCCGTCAAGGTGACAGCGCGTATTTTGGAATGGGCAATAATGTCTGCAGAAGTACGCGAACCGGTCAGCAGAGTGCGAAAAATATCGTCAGGAAAACCAGCATCTTTAAATAATTGTTCTATGGCCATGGCACAGCCAAACACATTGGAAGCGTGTTTTAAGACTATGGTATTGCCCGCCATAATGGTCGGCGCTGCACCACGGATGACCTGCCAGAATGGAAAATTCCAGGGCATGATCATATAAATAACCCCCAGAGGCTTAAACGTGACAAAACTTTCGCTGTTTTCAGTTTTAATCTGTCTATCGGCCAGATAGTGCTGAGTCTGTTCGGCATAATGCTCACAAACCCAGGCACATTTTTCAATTTCCATTTCTCCCTGGCTTATGGGTTTACCCATTTCATTGGCCATAATATGAGCGTACTCGGTTTTTCGTTGTTTGAGCAATTGTGCCATATTGTTAAAAAATTCGCCGCGCCGGGAAAAGCTCAACCTTTGCCACTGCAAAAATGCCCTGTCTGCTGCATCAATTACAGGGTTAATTTCAGCCATGTTCCAGTCGGGAAATTCCTGTAAAAGTGCTGTATTAGCAGGATTAATGGATTTAATGGTACGTTTCATATGTTATTACCTATTATTAGCCGTCTAAGTGAGTGCTGAACTTTTTATTAGCTCAGGGCTGTTTATTAGCTCAGAGCTGTTTATTGACTCAGTGCTGTTATAAATTGGTTCAAGGCTATTAAATTCATTCAGGACTGCTAAAATACAACTGTTTTGTAGTTCTTACAGTTTAAGCTATAGTTGCCAGCAAGTATTTTAGCCAGGATATATTTTATGCTCTTTTTAACAATACCTAAGTTATCAATAACAAAGTCATCACCATTCAGGCTAATCATTTCCTGCCTTGCCC
>CBDTVA010000322.1:0-3920 GCA_965363935.1 uncultured Gammaproteobacteria bacterium
AAGAACGCGTCGCTGGGCGGGCGTACGCCCTTTGGCAGGGTGAAAAAGGTCATGTCCTGGTGCCGATTTCGCAAAATGGGCGCTTATGGGGCAATATTGAATTAAGATTCAAGGCAATTAAGGGGGAATCAGTCCTGAGTTTTTTCAACCTGTCCATATTCAAACTGATTGCTTTTATTGCTCTGATCGGTTTTTTTGTGTTTCTGATTTTTATGTTAAGAACGTTGAGGCAGCTGGACCCTACGGCAGTTATTCCTGAACGTGTCAATGCGGCCTTTAATACCCTTGCCGAAGGCGTTATGATTATTGATGAAAAAGAACAAATTCTGCTGGCCAATCAACCGTTCAGTGACAAAATAGGTATCCCTGAAAGTTCTCTATTAGGCATCAAGGCTTCAGAATTAAAATGGAAAAAAATCTCGGCACAAAAATCCGGCGCTGCGTTCCCCTGGACAAAAGTACTTAGCGGCGGCAAAAGCACTATAGGTGCCCAGCTTCTATACACAAAGTCAAAGAATGACATTATAAAATTTGCCATCAATGCCTCTCCTATTTCAGGGGATCAAGGCAAAACACAGGGCGTATTGATCACTCTTGATGACATTTCTGTACTGGAGCAACGCAACACGGAATTAAAATCCGTGGTGACTCGTTTACAAAAAACTCAATTCCGTGTTGAGCAGCAAAATAAAGAATTATCTTACCTCGCAACGCGTGATTCTCTTACCGGCTGTTTAAATCGCCGCTCTTTTTCCGAGCAGTTTGAAGTGCTATTTAATCAGGCCCGGAAACTAAAGACTGAACTTTCATGCATTATGGTCGATATCGATCATTTTAAGGCTGTTAATGATAACTATGGCCATGCGAAGGGTGACGAGGTGATTAAACTTTTAGCAGAAATTCTAAAATCCAGTGCCCGCAAGGATGACCTGGTGGCCCGCTATGGCGGTGAAGAATTTTGCCTGGTTTTCCCCGGAATGGCCGATAATGATGCGCTAGCCACTGCTGAACGCATTCGCTTAAGAATTAAGAATGAATCAGCACAACGCTTTGAAAGTGGCCCAAGAATCACCGTGAGTATAGGTGTTTCGACTATTCACGATAAGCCTGAAACTCCGGGAGATCTGAATAATCTTGCAGATGAAGCTTTATATATTGCCAAAGAATCCGGTCGTAACCAGGTTGTCAGATGGGAAGCAGGAGCAGAAGGAAATGAACCTGCAGTACCGAAGGAAGGGGATAAATCACCAGTACAAGATGGACATGTTGAACGTTTACAGCACCGTATAGATGAATTGGAAGAAATTGCTTCAAATTTTTCTGCCCAACTTGATTATCAACAAAGTTATGATGCCCTGACCGGCCTGCCGAATCAAATCCTTTTTTATGATCGCATTCATCAGGCTATTGAACGTGGCTATCGACTTGACCAATTGGCGGCTGTGCTGATTATTGATATAGAAATGTTCAGTCAAATCAATACAACACTGGGTCGATCAATCGGTGATAAACTACTTAAGGAATTTTCTGAACGTTTAAATACTATTTTTCGAAAATGTGACGGTGTGTCACGTTTAACTGTATCACGCTTTACAGGTGATGAATTCGCCGTTCTATTAACGGATATTTCACAACAGGAACAGGTTACCTGGGCCGTTAAAAGACTGCTGGATTCTACCGATAATTCACTCGAAATCGATGGCAATACCATTCACGTTTCAGCTCAAGTCGGTGTCAGTCTGTATCCTACCGATGCCAATACGGTTGATGAACTATTGAATAATGCCATGACGGCAAAAAAATACTGTAAAAATCAAAAGACTCAATTTAATTATCAGTTCTATGACCAGCATATGCAGGATTTGTCGATCAAACATTTACAACTGGAAAAAGAACTGCGTGAAGCAATAAAAGATCAACAATGGCAACTTCTTTACCAGCCCAAACTGGATATTAATCAAGGGAAAATAATTGGAGCAGAGGCCCTCATTCGCTGGCAACACCCGCAACGAGGTCTGCTATCACCCTTTGAGTTCATTGATTTTGCTGAAAAACGCAATTTGATCATTCCCATCGGTGACTGGGTGATTCAGCAAGCCTGTCAACAGATAAAAGATTTAATCTCTCAGGGCATAACAGATTGTAAAATTGCTATAAATCTATCTTCAGTGCAGTTAATTCAGGCTGACGTAGTGCAAAAAGTTTTTTCCGCATTAGAACACTTTGATATTCCCCCTCGTCTATTTGAAATCGAGGTGACTGAAACTGCCTTAATTGACAATATAAATAGTGCAGCGGAGTCGCTGAAAAGATTAAATTCACGCGGTATTAAAATTGCAATTGATGATTTTGGTACCGGTTATTCTTCCTTGAATTATTTAAAAAATCTGCCTATTAACTGTCTGAAAATTGATCGTTCTTTTATCAAAGATATCTGTAATGATGACAATGATAAGCAGATAGTCAAAACCCTGATTTCGATGGCCCATTCGCTGGACTTATATGTAGTGGCTGAAGGTGTAGAGGAAAAAGAACAACTCGATCTGTTAAACGAATATAACTGCGACGAGATACAGGGCTATCTGCTCAGTAAACCGGTAATGGCCGATAAACTGCTGGAGCTCATTAAACAGCCCCAAAAACATACATTCGAACTCCAACAGGCGTAGTATTTTAATTTGTCAGGACAAATTGCCTGTTTTCAGGTGCTTTATTGGCAAGTTTTTGTTATAAAGATTGACTACAATCTGAAACTGATCAAAACACTATAAAGCCAGAATGGAGCGTTAAAATGTACGGCACAAACAGTTCAATTTCCAGCCTGTTAGGCGCTTACCATATGTCCGAGGTGTCAATGCGCTACAGTCGCTTCATGCCGAGAGTTTACAACCTGGCCAAATCATTGGGGTTCAAACCAGGAAAAATGATGCCCTCCAGAGCCTTCTGTTCAGATGAAAGCCAGGGCTACCCGATCATTCTGATTGCCAAGCACTTTGGTACCTTTCCATTTAATCATGGTTTAGTCGGTGGCATTGTGGCAACCGACAGGCATGCACCTCATTCTCATCATGGCAAGGATCTGGTTATCATTCAGGCCAGCCACGTTGGTTATGACCCGGTTAATGAAAAATTTGGTGTGTATCGAAGATTACAGACAGATGATGCCTGTGAAACTTCAAATTGCGGCAAGATTTCCGGCGCTCTTGAGTGGTATCTACATGAATATGAATTTGCCAGTCAAAACATTTTTATAACGAAGATAAACGACCAGATCAAAGTCATCGTTGATAATCTCTTATTACATGCGGAGCGTGAAGAAGGATTGCTGCTTAATTTAGAAAAAATCGTATCAGTGGATGAACAGGGTAAACCCATGCCGGAACGTTCTAAAAGCACGGCAAAGATTTTTTCTGCCTCAGCGGCTTTACTTAACTATTTTAACACCGATACATTAGAAAATGATCAATGTGTTCCGATTGGGAAGTATCTTCATCCGGATCTCTTTTATTTTAAACGCAGTATAAGCCATCACCATGAAGGACGTGACCATCTGGAAAAAAACCTTATCAATGTCATGCCCTATGTCGTAACATCGAAATGGCCTGCATTAACGGCTGCACAAGCTAATACCCAGGTTGAGTTCGACCGGGCCTTCAGGACTATTATTCAGGAACCGTCATACAAAAATAAAAAAATCTTATTTATATCCGGCTTGAATGTCGACATATCACCTCAGGAAGGGCAAGTGTTTCCATTGACAAAATTCATACCCTGGGCTGCCTATGTCCAGGATGAAAAGGGTAATCATCATACCTGGGAACAGGCAGAAGTGTATGAGAAACTACAGGAGCAATCATCAGAGAACCCTGATCAGGTTGATTTAGAAACTGCCATTGAGATAATGGAGAGCGCAAAAGAGA
>CBDTVA010000323.1:0-3917 GCA_965363935.1 uncultured Gammaproteobacteria bacterium
TCCAGATTTCTGGATAGCTGTTCTGTCACAAAATTGTCACAAACCTTCCATATAATGGGAATTGACGCACTCTATAAATATAAAAACAGGATTCCCTCCAGTTTAACGAGGTAAAAAAGAATGATTATGATTGAAAAAAAATTGCGTATTGGGGAAAAAATAGGCTTGGGATTTGGCTTGGTAGGCTTGCTGTTTTTGGGCGTTATTTGGCAATATCATACAACACTTAATCGCTCGTTGGCAGATTATCAACATCTTAATGAATTTTATATGGCCAAAAAAGATCATATTTTAGCCATTGAAACAGGATTATTAAATGCGCGTCTGGCTGAGAAAAGTTTTTTAATAAAACGTGATATGGCCTATCCAAATGAAGTCATCCGTCAGATACAGGGCGCTGTAGTTTTAACCGATCAACTTTCATCAATAGATGCAAGTGCAACCGAAACATCAACTCAGTTCAAAAAACACCTTCTCCGTTATCAAAACCAATTTCAGTTAGTGGAAGCTGCCTGGATAAAAAAAGGATTAGATGAAAATTCTGGTTTACAAGGTTCTTTTAGAAACGCTGTTCATGAACTTGAAAAGATGGCTGCTCATTTAAAAACGGATAATTTATATCTCAACCTATTACAGATCCGAAGAGCAGAGAAAGATATGGGTTTAAGACAAGAGGAGCAATATAAAGTTTTAACATTGGATTTAATTAATCAATTTAAGAACAAAACAAAAAAATCATTATTAAATACAGAGTTTAAAACAGATTTACTCAATGAAATTGCAATCTACAAAAAGACGTTTATCAATTATTCTGAAACAGCACTTGCTCATCAGGATATTCAGGGTGGGAAAGGTCTTTTTAGAGAATCCGCACATCGTTTGGAAAAAATGATTAAACAACATTATGTGCCTGATCTGGATAGAAATATTTTACAATTAAGGCGGCATGAAAAAGACTACCTTTTACGCGGAGAGAGTAAGTATGTTGAAACAGCCTTACAGATGATTCTGAAAATCCAGAACCAGGTGAATAATTCACAAATTGATTCCCAGACAAAAGCTTTATTTATTAAGTTATTAAATAATTATCAAAGTGATTTTTTGGCCCTGGTTGAACAAAATAAAAAAATAATTGATCTAGTGGCTGAAATGGAAAAAACAGCGGCCAATATTAATCTATTAGTTAAAAATAATGTCACTACCAGCAACCAGACAATGGTGGATATGAGTCATAAGATTAATAATTCAAGCAGTGAACAAGTAACAATTATGTCATGGATTGTTTTAATAGCAGTTGTCTTGGGGATCTATTTTGCGGTATCGATTACGCGAAACATTGCTAAACCCCTAGTAAAAATGGCCACCATACTGGAAGACTTGACTCATACTGAACTTATTCAACCCATGCCTTTCCTAAAAGAAGGAAGAGATGAAGTGAACGCGATGGCGGGATCATTAAACATTTTAGCTGATAACCGCAAACATTTTATCAATTGGTGGAAAAACTCTATGAGTGAAACGGAGGCATACACACAATTGGAAAACATTCTGCAACAATTATCTCATCAATCAAAGCAGGATGATGACTCCATATCAGAGTTAAAACAGATAAAAATAGATTTAGAAGGGATACTGAAAGAAAAGAAAATTCTGTTATCAGGAGAATTTCAGGAAATAAGGAAATTCAATGAAGAAATTTTAAAACAAGCTGCACTGTTAAATCATTCCAGTATAGCTCAAGAAGTTGTATTTGAAGCCAGCCATGCAATCAGTCATGCCTCAGAATTAATGAAAAAAAATCTGGGCATGCTATCACATAAGGTTTAAGTCTGAATACAAAAAAGAAGTAGCACTGCGTGCTCTGCTTGAATTTGGAAGGGGTTTGAACCCCCACTAAATTTACGCTCCTTCGAGTTGCCGCATCGCATAGCTCAGCGCAACTGCGTCGCTATGCCGCGCTGAAGGACGGGGTCTTAAACCTGTTTTTGCTGCTAAGAACCTTGGGTTCTTCCTGTTTTGATAAAAAATAACAAACAAGCTCGAAAAATTCGAATATGACTCTGTTTGGTATCAATGGCCAGCTAAAGTGATCCACCTGTATTATGGTTATGGTTAAAGCGACATTTATTCAGCTTGCACGATTGCTTCTCAGGGGGATATGTTATAATTCGAAAGCAATCGATAATTGCGCAAAAATCCAATGAATGCTTACAGGATTCTATGCAGATAACCGGTCTTATTTTAGCGGGTGGCCGCTCCAGCCGGATGAATGGTCATGATAAGGGCTTGCTCACATTAATTGACAAACCCATGATTGACTACGTTATCCAAAAGCTCAAGCCCCAGGTTAAGCGGATTTTAATCAGCGCCAATCGACACATTGAACAGTATCAGCAATTTGGCTATGAAGTTTTACTGGATGACTATGATGATTTTCGTGGCCCTCTGGCTGGAATGCTCCGTGGATTATCGCATAGCAAAAGTGAATACTTACTTACTGTTCCTTGTGATGGCCCCCTGCTGCCAGCTGATCTGGCCCACAGGATGTTATATTTTGCCCGGAAAAATCACGCCAGGGCGGTAATAGCCTTTGATGGCAAGTACAGACAGCCTACTTATAATCTGGTCCATAGGGAACTCTTGCCTGCCATGTCGCAATCTCTGGAACAAAATGAACACAAACTGGGAAAATGGTTAATGGATAATGGCGCACTTGAACTTGACTTTTCAGATCAAAAGTCAGCCTTTATTAATGTCAACACACTGGCAGATTTGAATTTACTGGCCAAACAACTACCGCCATCAATTGTCTTATAAGCTCAGAGATTTTACTGAGTGTGCATCTGGAAATAGCTGTTTTTCTGATCAGTCCCCATCCAGAATTCTGAGCATTTTTTTGGCAATTGCGGTCACTTTTTTGTCCTTAGATATTTTTACTATACTTTCAAATGCCTCAACAGCCTGCTCCAGCATTTCATCCATTTCGCCAAAAATCTCCATCGTTTCCTGTATGCCATTAAACAGTTGTTTAATCTCAGGAGCAGTGTCAGAATCATTGAGCAAGTCACTGTTTATTGGCAAATCATCAAAGAGAAAATCAAACGAATCCGCAGACTCAATGCGTTTCAGTTCATTCTCCAGTCCTGCCTTGCCATTAAAGGCCACCCCGGTAAATAGCTCCTGTAAAAGCAAATTGATTTCCTGGGCATTAAAATACTCCGGGTCAAACTCTTCACCCAGCCATTCCTGAAGCTCGGCATAGTCTTCCCCTTCTTCAGGTGAGGCCAGCTGTTCCAGCATATTTTTATAGCCCCAGACGCCACCGCAATCTTCCGGTGGACAGGCTCGCCTGCCTTTCAAACAAACCACCGGGAATTGATTTTTTTCAAAGGGGATAACTTTTTCCAGAATCACCTTATGATTCCACCCGTCACCAAAGTCATACTGGTACTTTAGCCAGTCTTTTTCTACTTTCATAATCTCACTGAGCAGTACGACCGTCTCATCAATTATGGTCATTTCACCCATGTCCGGCATCATGCCTGCTTCTTCAAACCAGCTATAAATATTATTATCCCGATCAATGAACTGATGCATATGCATATCCAGCCAGCCCATACTGGCCTGGATTGCATCATGCAGATCTTCAAGAGTGATTCGGCTATCGACCTGTAAACGCCTCCAGATGGGTGGTTTGATGTTTTCCAGAAGCACTTTGATCTGATAGGTCTCGCGCAGATGGGTCACATTAGACTGTTTTTTATTCACTCTTTTCCACTCGATTAAGTATTCCTGACTCTATTATGCCTCCCTATCATAGCAAAAATCCTTAAAACTTTAACCTAGAAAAATCAGTTGAATCGTAACTAGCATAAGTAACTTAACGGAATTAAAATTCCTAAGTTACTAATAATGAG
>CBDTVA010000324.1:0-3911 GCA_965363935.1 uncultured Gammaproteobacteria bacterium
GGGGTGATTGCTTTTCTATTGCCGGGATTGCTCGTGAAACGGGTGTAATGACCCGTGAAAATGTAACACCCGCTGAAATATCTGAACAGGCCGTCACAATTACTGACACAATCAATGTTAATATTGAGGCAAAAGAGGCCTGTCCACGCTATGCGGGTCGAGTTATCAAAAATGTCAATGCCAGAGCAGAAACTCCATTGTGGATGCAGGAAAAACTGCGTCGCTGTGGTAATCGCTCTATCAGCCCGCTGGTTGATATTACCAATTATGTGATGCTGGAGCTTGGTCAGCCCATGCATGCCTTTGATCTGGGCAAGATTCAGGGAGGTATTAATGTCCGCATGGCAGTGGCAGGGGAAAAGCTGGCCTTGCTGGATGGTCAGGAAATTTCCCTGAATGCCGATAACCTGGTCATTGCTGATGATAATCAACCACTGGCATTAGCCGGTATTATGGGAGGCGAACCTTCTTCTGTAACAGACACTACCCGGGATATCTTGTTGGAAAGCGCTTTTTTTGCCCCGGATAAAATTATCGGCAAAGCTCGGACCCATGGCCTGCATACTGATTCCTCACACCGTTTTGAACGCGGAGTCTCTCCCCAGTTGCAGATACAGGCCATTGAACGGGCGACTCAGCTGATTGTGGCTATTGCAGGAGGCGATGTGGGTCCGATTGTGGATCAGTCCAGCGCTGAACATATACCCAAAGCAAAACCTATATTGCTGAGAAAAGAAAAAATATCCCGCGTTCTCGGAATTGAGGTAGATGCGGAAAATGTGAAGGATGTCCTAAAACGCCTGGAAATGAATGTGTTAGACTGTGAGGACGGTTGGCAGGTAACGGCTCCAGCATTTCGTTTTGATATTGAATACGATGTGGATCTGGTTGAGGAAATCGGTCGAATTTACGGCTATGATAATCTGCCTGTGACTTTACCGCACGGCTCAATTGAAATGACGGCCTGTCCTGAGGACCGGATTGATGAGTCTAAAGTAAAAGATCTTATGGTCAACCTGGGCTATCAGGAAGCAATTACCTATAGTTTTGTTGAACCCAGGATACAGAAATTAATTACTCCAGATAACCCGGGCATTAAACTGTCCAATCCGATCTCGGAAGAGTTATCGGAAATGCGCACCAGCCTGTGGCCCGGTTTGATAGGGGCACTGGTGTATAACCAGAACCGCCAGCAAAATCGTATTCGATTATTCGAAATGGGTTCCCGTTTTGTGCCGAAAGAGTCGGAACTCTTACAGGAAGTCATGATTGCCGGAATCATAAATGGCAGTGCTTTTCCAGAGCAGTGGGGCGAAAAAACCCGGGCGGTTGACTTTTTTGATCTAAAGGCCGATGTGGAAGCACTCTTGAGTTTAGGCGCTGATTTGTCAAGCTATGGTTTTGTAGCGGCACAACATTCAGCTTTACATCCAGGACAATCTGCCAGAATTTATAAAGGCAATCAAGCGGTTGGCTGGATGGGTACCCTGCATCCCAGTGTAGCAAAAGCCATGGATGTAAAAAGCACCTGTATACTTTTCGAGTTGAAATTTGAGGCAATTGTAGCTGCAAAAGTACCGAATTTTAAAATTTTATCTAAATTCCCTGCAATTCGTCGAGATATTGCTATTATTGTAGATGACGATATTGAATCATCTGTTATAATCAACAGTATTCGCCAGATGCTGGGAAATACTCTGAGCCAGGAAAGCAGCCTGGCAGTTGAGTTATTTGATGTGTATATTGGTGAGGGTGTTGGTGCCGGGAAAAAAAGTCTGGCCGTGAGTCTGACCGTGCAAGAGCAATCTCGTACCTTAAAGGACGACGAAATTGAAACTCTGATTCAAGCATTATTGAGTGATCTTGAGCAACAACATGGAGCAAAACTGAGAGATTAATTATGGCGCTGACAAAAGCTGATATGGCAGAAAGATTATTTGATGAATTAGGACTCAACAAACGTGAAGCAAAAGAGTTTGTTGAATCTTTTTTTGAAGAATTGCGAATCGCTCTTGAAACGGGAGGTCAGATAAAATTATCTGGTTTTGGCAATTTTGACATCAGAGATAAAAGTGAACGTCCCGGGCGTAACCCGAAAACGGGCGAAGAGATCCCCATCTCTGCTCGCCGGGTGGTCACTTTTAAACCTGGACAAAAATTAAAGGCTCGGGTAGAAGCATATGCTGGAAGCATCGAATAATAATGAACTTCCCGTTATTCCGGGAAAACGTTATTTTACCATTGGTGAAGTGAGTGACTTATGTGATGTGAAACCTCACGTACTGCGCTACTGGGAACAAGAGTTCCCTAAACTTAAGCCGGTCAAACGCCGTGGTAATAGACGATATTATCAACGCCAGGATGTGATCATGATCCGGCAGATCCGCAGTCTGCTGTATGAACATGGCTACACGATTGGTGGTGCGCGGCAAAAACTTGAAGGTGAAGAATCCAGAGAGGATGTCACACGCAGCCATCAAATTATTGCACAGCTGAGAACAGAGTTAGAAGAAGTTCTGGATATTTTAAAGAATTAATACCTTAGTTCTTATAGAATAGTGTTGTTATAGAATCGTGTGATTAGTAAAAAAGATATCGAGCAGCTTTTCGACAAAATGCGCAATGCTGGCTGGAATATGGAGCAGGAACTGGCCTGGGGATATTTTTTCAAGCATGAAACCCTGCAGCCCCTGCAGCAAATTGCCAATGAACTGCAGCAACAGGGCTATGAAGTGATTGATATCAATCAATCTTATCCTGATAACATGTACTGGCTACAATTGGAAAAAATTGAACAGCATAGTATCGCATCTTTGCATCAAAGAAATCAGCAGTTTTATCAATTGGCATTAAAAAAACATATCCATGCCTACGATGGCATGGATATATCTCCTATAGATTTTTAAAGCTAGTGGCAACCGCCACTACCGCAACCTCCTGTATCGCCACTGCCGCAACTGCCTTCATGACCCGAATCACCGCCGCCGCAACCGCCTTCATGATGGTGGTGGTGCTGGTTTTCAGCAGCAACGCCCATTGACAGTTCTTCTTCGCTGGGATCACGAATATCTTCTATTGTGACAGAAAAACTGACATCCTGACCAGCAAGCGGATGATTGTGATCCATAACCACTGAGTCTTCAAGTATTTCCTTGACAACGACCATTATTGGCCCGCCGTTTTCGTTCTGACCCTGCAGTACCAGACCTTCATGCAGTTCCATGTGACTCAGATGTTCCTTAGGTACAGTCTGAATGGCATTGGGATCATTATCACCATAAGCTTCAGCGGCCGGGATTTCCAGATCAGATGAATCGCCAATATTCATTTCAGAGATACGACTTTCCAGTCCAGGCATCATTTGCCCTCGACCGTACATAAAAAAAAGCGGCTCAGTATCTTCAATGTTATTATCAATAACTTCACTATTGACCGATGCAGTGTATTTAATTGCAACGATTTGATCTTGTCTAATGGCCATGGGCTGATTTCTACCTTAATTAAATAAAATATACTTATAAATCATTTTTTTTTATGTGGCAAGCATTGTGACTTAAGAATTTTTAAACTATGTTTAATGGAAGCAATTTATGGGATATCGATCATATGGTTCAGGAAAAAAATCAAAAGGTGATCGAAAAAGTAAAACAAAATTCCTCTTGATATGGACGAAACCAGTGTTTATAATGTGCGCCTCAAACAGGATATTTGACTCCAAATATTCTTCTTGATTTCGGGGCATAGCGCAGCCTGGTAGCGCACCAGCATGGGGTGCTGGGGGTCGAAAGTTCGAATCTTTCTGTCCCGACCATATTTATCAATGACTTACATCCCTTCTAGTAAGTCATAAAATTCAACTAGTGGTACTTTTGGTGGTACTTTGGTGTTTTGAACACTAAATTATCAAGGAA
>CBDTVA010000325.1:0-3908 GCA_965363935.1 uncultured Gammaproteobacteria bacterium
GTGAGCAGATCGCCCTGTTTTGATGCAATATAAGTACTGCAACCAGATAAAACTGGCAGCACAGATAACACCAGCAGGACAGAAAAAAAGGTCGTTATAAGGGAGTGAATTCCAGGCTGTAATGAGTTAGTGCTCATTAAAATCATGATTGATCAGTTTTTCCAGGTTTTTAGTGAAGCTTTTTTGATTGTCTTTGCTGCAATCAATGACCCGATAAAGTATTACCGGTTCGTCATGACCACGCACATTGATGCGGCCTCTGTTCGCAACAATAAACTGATCCTTGATTCCGGGGCGTTCCAGCATGGTATCAGGGATAATGACTTCATTATGTTGTGCATGGCTGGCAATGCGAGAAGCCAGATTGACTGCGTCGCCGATCACCGTATATTCCATGCGTTGTTGAGAACCCATATTTCCTGCTAGCATTAAACCACTATTTGCCGCTATATGGAAGTCTATAATCGCTTGTTTATTGGCTTCGCGCTGCTCATTGAGGCTGGTCACAATCCTCTGGATCAGCAAGGCACATGAAACCGCCTGATAGGAATGATGTTCATCCTGTTCCGGAACACCAAACACCAGCATCACACAATCACCAATGAATTTGTCGACATGGCCGCCATAGATTAGTGCAGCCTGAGCAAAATAGGAAAAGTAATCATTTAGCAGGTGATTCAATTCTACAGGTTTCATGGTCTGGGACAGTTCTGTATAACCAATTATATCAACAAACAAAACACTGGCATCCAGTTGCTGGCCGCCCAGGTTAATACTTTCCAGATTTCCCAGGATCTCCTTGGCAACATTGGGCGATACATAGCGGGAAAAAGCTTTTTCTACCGTTTCCTTATGCAGTAAACCTTCAGCCATGATATTCATGGAATGCATCAGAATACCAAATTCATCATTGCGCCGATTATCAAAACGTACGTTATAATTTCCCCTGGAAATAGCCTTGCTGAGATCAACCAGCTCTTCTATGGGGCGGGATAAACGTTTGCCGAGTATAATGGCGGATAAAATGGTCAGAAGGATCAGCACGACGGTGGTCAGGGCAATGGTGTAAATGGTTTTAAAGCGCGCCTCGGTGAGTAAAGACAGATCAAAAGTTAACAGCACATAACCAATAGTGACATCTTTATAGGTGACGCCTCCGATATAAGACAAATAGGTTTGCTTGCTGTTGAATAACCGTGTTTCTGTTGACAGATTAACCGTTTTAGCCCTGGAAAAATCATGACTCCATTGCTGAGTCGAAATTCCATTATCAGATTTTGGAAAAATGAGCGCAGCAGGGATCCAACCTTTACTGCTTAATGGCCGTTTTTCATCGGAATAAAAAGCAATGCCGAGAATCTCGGAATGGTGGGTAAGGGTGTTCACTAAGACATCCAGATCCAGTGTATCTGATGTTAAAAAAGATTCAGTCGCAGAAGCTGACAGTTGATGAATTAAAATTTTAGCATAGGAATGCATCTGCTTTTCCAGCAATTTGTGCTGATCCTGAATGATTAGACCACCCAAAAGCAGCATTCCGGATACAATAAGCAGCACCATGGATAAAGCCAGTTTATGGGCAAATGGGAAATTAACTTTTGGCATAAAATTTTTTGCTAAATTTGCATCATATATTTCAATAGCTGATTTAGGGTAAGCTTGAAAATCAAAAATCCTGAAACTAAAAAATTATCCTTATCAGTAGTAAGTATATACCTAGTTTAGCAGATAGGTGATTTAACGGCTAATTGTTCAAATAAACCTTGATTTTATTATAAATAAGCCCAATTTCAAAGGGTTCATAGAAAAATCAGGATCATTGCATTGGAACAATACAGAGGAACAACAATTCTTTCAGTTCGCAGAGGTAATCAAGTGGTTATCGGCGGTGATGGTCAGGTTTCCCTGGGAAATACCATTATGAAAGGCAATGCCCGCAAGGTACGTCGTTTGTTTCATGATAAGGTGATTGCCGGTTTTGCGGGTGGAACGGCCGATGCGTTTACTTTGTTTGAACGCTTTGAAGCTAAACTGGAAAAGCACCGCGGACAACTGGTTCGAGCCGCAGTAGAACTGGCAAAAGATTGGCGTACAGAGCAATCTCTAAGGAAGCTGGAAGCTTTATTAGCGGTAGCTGATCAAACGGCTTCTTTGATTATTACCGGTAATGGTGATGTGATTGAACCGGAAGAAGGTTTGATAGCCATTGGTTCTGGCGGTCCTTATGCTCAATCTGCAGCAAGGGCGCTTTTGGATAATACACAATTAAGCGCGCAGGAAATTGTTGAAAAAGGGCTGGCCATTGCGGGTGATATCTGTATTTATACCAATCATAACCGCACCATTGAAGTACTGGATTTAGATTAGTCCAGCCGATAAACCGGATAAATACATTAACAAAAATACGGCAAAACTAAGTACAGCAAGTGAAGTGCTGCAACAGGAGCTATAGAGAATCAATGTCGCAAATGACACCCAGAGAAATTGTCCAGGAACTGGATAAACATATTATTGGCCAGTCAGATGCCAAGCGGGCTGTAGCCATTGCCTTGCGTAATCGCTGGCGCAGAAGCCAGGTTGAAGAACCTTTATGCAGTGAAATCACGCCAAAAAACATTCTCATGATTGGTCCGACGGGAGTTGGCAAAACTGAAATTGCCCGGCGTCTGGCGCGTCTGGCCAATGCCCCTTTTATAAAAATAGAAGCAACCAAATTTACTGAGGTTGGTTATGTTGGTCGCGATGTGGAGTCAATTATCCGCGATCTTCTTGATGTATCTATAAAAATGACTCGCGAGCAGGAAGTGGAAAAGGTGCAACACCGTGCCTTAGACGCTGCAGAAGAACGGATATTGGATATATTATTGCCTCCCGCGCGAGGCAATGATGAATGGGAAGAGGATTCATTACAGCCGGAAAATTCCACCCGTCAGAAGTTTCGTAAAATGTTGCGCGAAGGCAAGCTGGATAACAAAGAAATCGAAATCGATGTCAAAGCGCCGAGTGTCGGTGTGGAAATTATGGCACCTCCCGGTATGGAAGAAATGACCAACCAGCTTCAGGGTATGTTCCAGAATCTTGGTGGCGGCGGTAAAACTAAACGACGCAAAATGGCTGCAAAAGATGCCATGAAAATCCTCACTGAAGAAGAAGCAGCAAAATTGGTCAATGAAGAGGAAATCAAGCAGCGGGCTGTTAGCAATGCCGAGCAGAATGGTATCGTTTTCCTGGATGAAATCGATAAAATTGCCACTCGCAGTGAAGGCCGTGGACCCGAGGTCTCTCGTGAAGGCGTACAGCGTGATCTTTTGCCGCTGGTAGAGGGCAGCACTGTATCAACCAAGTACGGTATGATTAAAACCGATCATATTTTATTTATTTGTTCCGGGGCCTTCCATCTGTGTAAACCTTCGGATTTGATCCCTGAATTACAGGGGCGTCTGCCGATTCGCGTGGAACTCAATGCTCTGGACGTCAAGGACTTCAGCCGCATCCTGGTGGAACCGTATGCTTCATTGACGGAACAATATGCGGCACTGATGAAAACTGAAAATCTGTCGCTCGAATTTGAAAACAGTGCCATTGAACGGATTGCAGAAGTAGCCTTTACCGTTAATGAATCGACTGAAAATATCGGCGCCAGACGTTTGCACACCATTATGGAACGCCTGCTGGAATCTATTTCCTATGAGGCTTCAGACAAAGATGGTGAGAGCCTGACAATAGATGGCCGGTATGTAGATGAACAATTGGGCGAGTTGGCTATTAATGAAGATCTGTCTCGCTATATTTTGTAGTACGTTAATTATTGAGTGCCAAAAAACCCTAAAGGGCTGCACGCTAAACAGAAAAGATTAAGGTCAAAGGTAAAAAACGATGTCTGAACAAGTAAAAACACCAACCCCAAC
>CBDTVA010000326.1:0-3908 GCA_965363935.1 uncultured Gammaproteobacteria bacterium
ATCTAACATATTGTTTGGTAATTTCAGCAATAGGAATATCCAGAATATCCAGATTTTGCCGCTTGATGAGGTAAAGCAATAGATCCAGAGGCCCTTCAAAAGCTTCCAGAAAGATTTCCAAAGCTTCCGGTGGAATATACAGATCCTTGGGCAGCTCGGTTACCGGTGCCCCCATTACATAGGCAAAGGGCATTTCTTCCTGCTGCGGCTTTGCCGTTTCAGTCTGTTCCGGTTCTTTGCTCTCGTCCATGTGTTTCAACGAGTCGTTAGAAATGTCTGTAGATTGAGACTCTTCCGATAGCGATTTGCTCACATCTACTCTCAACTTTAACGATATTGAATACCAATTGCCTGGCGGACTTCATCCAGAGTTTCTTTGGCCAGATCAGAGGCAAACTCACGCCCTTCAGCCACAATATTTCGCACCATGGCACGATTTTCACTAAATTCCCTGGATCTTTCCTGAATCGGTTTCAATTCTTTCTGTACTGCGTCAATGATATGTCTCTTACATTCCAGACAACCAATCCCTGCCGTTTTACAGCCTTCCTGAACCCAATTTTTAACACCCTCATCAGAGTAGACTTCATGCAACTGCCAGACTGGACATTTATCCGGATCTCCGGGATCGCTTAAACGCACCCGATTAGTATCAGTAGGCATTTTACGCAGTTTTTCATCTACTGTTTCCATGTCATCCCGAAGAGAAATGGTATTGCCGTAGGATTTAGACATTTTTTGTCCATCCAGTCCCGGCATTTTAGATGCAGGCGATAATAAAGGCTGGGGTTCCGGTAAGACGATCTTGCCTCCGCCTTCCAGGTAACCAAACAGGCGCTCTCTGTCGCCCATGGTAATATTCTGCTGCCCTTCTAATAAGGCCTGAGCCGTTTCCAGTGCTTCATGATCGCCCTGTTCCTGGAAACGGACACGTAATTGCTTATAGAGCTTGGCCTGTTTTTTACCCATTTTCTTAATTGAGGCTTTAGCTTTTTGTTCAAAACCCGGCTCTTTACCATAGATGTGATTGAAACGTCTGGCAACTTCACGAGTCAACTCTACATGAGCCACCTGATCTTCACCCACAGGAACCAGACCTGCACGGTAAATCAGGATATCAGCACTTTGCAGCAGTGGATAGCCCAGGAAACCATAGGTTGACAGATCTCTTTCTTTCAGTTTTATCTGTTGATCTTTAAAGGATGGCACCCGTTCAAGCCAGCCAAGCGGAGTGATCATGGACAATAACAGGTGTAACTCAGCGTGTTCCGGTACCTGGGACTGAATAAAAATTTGCGCAGAGCCGGGATTGACACCGGCAGCCAACCAGTCAATGACCATTTCCCAGGTATTTTCTTCAATACTTCCCGGTTCAGCATAGTGGGTGGTCAGGGCATGCCAGTCCGCAGCAAAAAACAGGCATTCATATTCATGCTGCAGTTTAATCCAGTTTTTTAATACGCCATGATAATGCCCCAAATGAAGTTGTCCTGTCGGCCTCATGCCGGACAAAACCCGTTGCTGGTGAAATGGTACGACCAAAATTGACTCCCAATGTTAGAGAAAGTTGGAGAAAAAAATAAATAAAAAATACCTTATTGAATAGCACTTAATAAGCGGTAAAAAACTTCGATATCCAGTCCTGAGATAGACGATAGTATCACCAGCACCAAAATAATGACCGGAAAAATTATATAGGACAACACACCAGTTAACATTAATGCAATAATGATAAAAAAACCATATGGTTCTATTTTGCTGTACTTGAGAGATGCCCGTGGAGATAATAATCCTGCCATAATACGCCCACCGTCAAGAGGAGGAATTGGCAGCAAATTTAAAACACCTAAAATCACATTAATGGTTATTCCGGCAACCGGCATTAACAAAAAGAACATACTAATCGCTGAACGACTATCAACAAACAGCACACTTATGTGCAGCAAAATTGCCCATAAAATCGCCATAATAAAATTACTGGCAGGTCCTGCCAGGGCAACCCACATCATATCTTTTTTTGGATTGTGCAAATTTCTGGCATCGACAGGAACGGGTTTGGCCCAACCAAAAGCAAAACCGGTAAAGGTAATCATTAAAGCAGGCACCAGTATGGTTCCAATGGGATCAATATGCTTTAAGGGATTGAAGGTTAAACGCCCCATTAGCCTTGAAGTTGGGTCACCTTTTTTATCCGCCATCCAGGCATGGGCAGCCTCGTGTAAGGAAACAGCCAGCAATACAGGCAGGATCCATATGCTTATTTTTTGTATTGTTGTTGCATCCATCTGGCTAGTATATCATACCTATGTAAAAAGCTAATGTACTCGAAAATTCACGCAAATGCAGTACTGGAGAGTCTGGCACACTCTAATCATTCAAAGGGTTCCGTAGCACCCAATCCCTTGCGTACGACTATGGGAACATCCTCCTCAAAATCAATCACCGTGGTGGCCTCAAAACCGCAAAAGCCGCCATCAATAATCAGGTCCAGTTGATGTTCCAGCACATCACGAATGTCATAAGGATCGGTCATGGGCAGATCTTCATTGGGCAATATCAGGGTGGCGCTGAGTAATGGCTCACCCAGTTCTTCCAACAGCGCCTGGGCGATTGCATTGTCGGGGATACGAATTCCAATGGTTTTTCGTTTTGGGTGCATCAGGCGTTTGGGCACTTCCCTGGTCGCTTTAAGAATAAAGGTATAGGCACCTGGAGTATGCGCTTTGAGTAACCGGTAGTGAGAATTATCAGTCTGGGCATAGGTACTGATTTCTGAGAGATCACGACAGACCAGAGTAAAGTTATGCTTTTTATCCAATTGTCTTATCTGCCGGATTTTATCCATTGACTGCTTATCACCAATATGACAGCCAATGGCATAACCGGAATCAGTCGGGTAAACGATCACACCACCCTTGCGAATAATATCAACCGCCTGACGAACCAGTCTCTGCTGCGGGTTTTCATCATGTATTTGAAAAAACTGACTCATATATTTATCTGAATGTTTCTCTAATGGTTCTATCAATTATAAATTAACCTACAGGAATAAGTCCCATACCGGTTTGCATTGACGAGGTAAAGGCGGTAATTGTCCCAGCTTAATCCAGGGGAAATCCGGATCATGGAAATCAGATCCGGCAGATGCATACAAATCAAAGTCGCTGGCATGACAGGCCATGGTTTTAGTTTCATTAAGATCATGACTGCCGGAAACCACTTCAATCGCCCGTCCGCCTACCGCCATAAAATCCTTAATCAAGTGACGTAATTTGCCGCGAGTCAATTTATAGCGAGCCGGGTGAGCAATCACGGCAATGCCGCCAGCACCGGTTATCCAGCTCACGGCATCTTCCAGGCTTGCCCAATTACCCGTGACATGACCCGGCTTATTCTGTACCAGATAATGTTTAAAAACTTTACGCACATTTTTGGCATGACCGGAGTCAACCAGAAAATTGGCAAAATGCATCCTGCCCAGCATTTTACCTCCGGAAAAGCGCATTGCGCCTTCATACGCACCTTTTATACCGGATTTTTCCAATTTATAGGCGATTTCTCTGGCTCTTGTTTCTCGAAAATTCTGCAAACTCAGAATCCCCGCTTTTAACGGAGCGAAATCCGGGTCAAAATTCAGACCAACAATATGCACAGTTCGTTTATTCCAGGTGACGGATAACTCAATGCCATTGATTAGTTGTATACCGGCAGCAATGGCTGCACATCGAGCCTCTTCAAGACCATCCGTGCCATCATGATCGGTCAGAGCCAGGACATCAACGCCGGCACCTGCGGCACAAGCAACCAGTTGAGAGGGTATCAGACGTCCGTCAGAAGCCGTTGAATGGGTATGAAGGTCAATTTGCACTTGATATTGAAGTCGGGCTTTATATAAAAAAACGATTTTA
>CBDTVA010000327.1:0-3905 GCA_965363935.1 uncultured Gammaproteobacteria bacterium
AATACGATGACGGTGCCAATCGCTGGACAGCCTTACATCACCCGTTCACCTCGCCAAATACTGAAGATCCCCTGGAATTGCTTGACCATCCGGGTGAAAGTTTATCCCGCGCCTATGATATGGTTCTTAATGGTACTGAACTGGGCGGCGGCTCAGCACGTATCCATAAAAAGGATATGCAGGAATGCGTGTTTAAATTACTGGGTATTGGAGAACAGGAAGCTCAGGACAAGTTTGGCTTCTTGCTGGATGCGCTGAAATTTGGCTGTCCACCACATGCCGGTATTGCATTTGGTCTGGATCGACTGGTTATGTTAATGACCGGTGCCTGTTCGATCCGTGAAGTCATGGCATTTCCCAAAACCCAGTCTGCCGGTTGTCTGTTAACATCTGCGCCATCAGCAGTCAGCCCGGTTCAGTTAAAAGAACTGGGGATTAAAATACGTGAGATACCAGGCGAAACTGCAGCTGAAGAAATAGCCAATAGTTAAAAAATTTCTGCAAATGAAAAAATTGATCTATAGTTAACACGGTTTAACTATTTTATTTAGTTATGTCGATTAGACAACACAAAATAGACAGAGTAATAAAGAGGTTTCAATGGCCGGTCACAGTAAATGGGCAAATATTCAACATCGCAAAAAAGGGCAGGATGCCAAGCGTGGTAAGTTATTTACCAAATTAATCCGCGAAATTACGGTTGCTGCCCGTCTGGGTGGCGGAGATGTTGATTCTAACCCTCGCTTAAGAGCCATTGTTGATAAATCTCTGCGTGCCAATATGACTCGTGACACGGTTGAGCGTGCGGTTAAGCGAGGTGCCGGTGATACGGATGGGGATAGCTTTGATGAAATTCGTTATGAAGGCTATGGGCCAAATGGTGTGGCTGTTATGGTGGATTGCCTGACGGATAACCGCAATCGTACTGTTGCCGAAGTTCGCCATGCTTTTACTAAAGCGGGCGGGAATCTGGGTACCGATGGTTCAGTGTCGTATTTATTTAGTAAAATCGGTATCCTGAGTTATCCGGCCGGTAGTGATGAAGATGCTATTATGGAAGCGGCACTGGAAACAGGTGCTGAAGACGTAGAAACCAATGACGATGGTTCCATTGACGTAACAACGGCTGCGGATGATTTTATGGATGTTAAAGATGCCATGCTTGCCGCCGGTTTTGATCCGGAAATGGCAGAAGTGACCATGAAAGCCTCAACCAGTGTCGATTTAGATGTAGAAGATGCGCAAAAAGTGATGCGTCTGGTGGATATGCTGGAAGATCTTGATGATGTGCAAAACGTTTATTCCAATGCTGAATTTTCCGATGAAGTTATGGAGCAATTAGCTTAAAGTTAATGTTATAAATCCGTGCTGAGGAGTCTGTTACACCTTGCTGAGGACGCCGTAGACCCTTCCATGGGGGCTTCAATGCAGCCATCCCATCCATGCTGCATGCAAGTTCAGCACGGATTAAGAGTATTCAGAACGTCCGCATAAGGTGGCTTGTGAGATTGCAATACTTGTTACTTGTAGATGATTAGCCGATATGGGCTGGGTTGCTGAATAGTTACAGAAATTACTTTATAAAATCAATTAAGGAAACACTAATTAGCTTAATCGCTTCTTCCAGTACTATTATACTGGGTATAGATCCCGGTTCCTTGAAAACAGGCTATGGTCTCATAGAATCCTCTGGGAACCGTCTTCGCTTTCTGGAATGCGGCGCCATTAAAACCGGTGGTGGTCCCTTGCCCCCCAGACTACAAATTATATTTAACGATATCCGCACAATTGTTCAGCACTGGTCGCCTGACGAAATGGCGATTGAAAATGTTTTTCTGGCGCGTAACCCCGATTCAGCGTTAAAATTAGGCCAGGCCCGGGGAGCTGCAATTTGTGCCGTAATGGCCGATGATATTCCGGTTGCGGAATATACGGCGAATCAAATCAAGCAGGCCATTGTGGGTAAAGGTCATGCTGCTAAAAATCAGGTCCAGCACATGGTTAAAATTCTGCTTAACCTGAATGATATGCCTCAGCCTGATGCCGCGGATGCCCTGGCAGTAGCGCTTTGCCATGCCAATACAAGAAAAACCATGATAGAACTTCAAAGCAAAGCCACACAGAGATACCCGGCAGAAATATTGGGAGCCATCCGGGGAAGAAGGAAAAAACGCTTTACTCTGTAATGAACACTCTATAATTACTCTCTGTAGTTACTCTCTGTAGTTACTTTCTGTAGTTAACATAGAAAAATCACCCGATATGTGAATAGCACAGGAAATCGAATGATAGGACGATTATCAGGCACTCTTATTCAAAAACAGCCGCCTCTACTTATGATTGACGTCCATGGTGTTGGCTATGAAGCCCAGGCTCCCATGAGCACCTTTTATCAGTTGCCTGAACTGGACAGGCCGGTTGTTCTGCTTATCCATATGGTGGTACGTGAAGATGCTCAATTGCTCTATGGCTTTTATAGTGAACCGGAACGTTTGTTATTTAAAAGTCTGATTAAGGTCAATGGTGTGGGTCCCAAACTGGCCTTAACCATCTTGTCTGGCATCAGTGCCAATGAATTTGTTCAGGTGATCAAAAACAATGATGAAAGCGGTTTGATCCGTTTGCCGGGAATTGGTAAAAAAACCGCGCAAAGATTGATTGTCGAAATGCGTGATCGGCTTGATGACTGGAAAAGTGATGCACTGGACAGTATGGACAAAAGCTCGACTGAGTCAGCTACTTTAAGCAGCGAACAGGATATGATAAAAGAAGCTGTTAGTGCTCTGATTGCACTGGGTTACAAACCGATTGAAGCAAGCAAAATGATCAGCCAGCTGGCTACACAGGATCAGAGCAGTGAAATGTTAATTAAGCAAGCACTGAAAAACACGGTTAAATAACTCATGCTAGACAGTGAACGTATTATATCCGCGACCGAAGTGAACCCTGAGGAGCAACAGGATCTTGTCATTCGTCCTAAAACACTCAAAGACTATGTAGGACAACCGGCTGTTTGTGAACAAATGGAAATATTTATTCTGGCAGCCAGAAATCGTAATGAAGCATTGGATCATGTACTGATTTTTGGTCCGCCGGGATTAGGAAAAACCACATTGGCCCATATTATTGCCAATGAAATGGGTGTGAATTTGCGCCAGACATCAGGTCCGGTTCTTGAGCGTCCTGGTGACCTGGCTGCTTTGCTGACCAATCTGGAAGAGGGAGATGTACTGTTTATTGATGAAATTCATCGTCTGAGTCCAGTAGTGGAAGAAGTGCTTTATCCTGCTATGGAAGACAATCAGCTGGACATTATGATAGGTGAAGGACCTGCCGCCCGATCCATTAAGCTGGACTTACCGCCCTTTACTCTGATTGGTGCAACCACCCGAGCCGGTTTGCTCACGTCGCCATTGCGCGATCGCTTTGGCATTGTGCAACGGCTGGAGTTTTATTCCGAAGCTGATCTGAGCCATATTGTCACTCGCTCAGCAGCTATTATGGGAATCGAGATTGAAGCACATGGCGCCAGGGAAATAGCGAAACGATCACGGGGAACTCCGCGCATTGCTAATCGTCTGTTACGACGGGTCAGAGACTATGCCGAAGTAAAAGGCAATGGTTTTGTCGATGTCGGTGTGGCAGACAAGGCTCTGAATATGCTGGAAGTGGATCACATGGGATTTGATATGATGGATCGTAAACTGCTCCTGAGTATTATTGAAAAATTTTCTGGAGGCCCGGTGGGTATTGATAATCTGTCCGCAGCCATTAGCGAAGAAAAGGGGACTATTGAAGACGTTCTGGAACCTTTTCTGATTCAGCAGGGCTATATTATGCGTACTCCAAGGGGACGGGTTGCCACAGATGTGGCTTATTTGCACTTTGGTTTGGAAAAAAGTGGT
>CBDTVA010000328.1:0-3901 GCA_965363935.1 uncultured Gammaproteobacteria bacterium
ATTAAGGTCATGAAGAAGATTGCTGGACCGGAATAAATTCGCTCAGGAGTTTCAATATTTGTGGCGTGATCAGGTATGCCACCTTAATATCACTACGCCAGAGTTTAATTTGTTCACCTTCCTGAATAATTAAATATTGAATCGGGCCGGTGGAAGTATCATCTGTCTCACTGAAAGCAATACTAATGGTTTTACTCTTCCTTGCGCTTTGAGTGAGCTGTGAAATATCAATAGCCGGTTGCACATTGGTTTCAACCTGGGAGGCTCTGGAATTTTTCCAGAACTGAATGAACTGAGCAATACTGTCGGAAGCCACAGTCGGATCATCCGGTGTTAATTGCCAGATACCCTGGTCAATGATTAATTTTTTATTAGCCCAGGCTATGCTTTTTATGTTTGACCCGGGGGGTAATAAACGAGGTGATATAAAGCTGTCCAGATTGGATCTGAGTTGATAAAACACGCTGCCATTGATCAAATGAATGGTATTTGTACCGCTATGAGTGTTTTCATCCAGATTCATGGCGTAGCGCTGGTGATTAACCGGGTTGTCACTGCCTATGACAAATTTACTTTCATTTAACCAGATGGAAACCAGAGGATCATCCAGATGGAACCGTACCAGTTCATCATCAGCGGCCTGAAAGCGGGAATAGCTGCGTTTTTCTACCAGTGCTATAATGGTATCTATGCGCAGTGGATTGGCGGGCAGCGGGTAGGGTTCCTGCAAAAACCAGCCATGTGTTTTCTTATGCAGTTTAATTTGACCAATACCCTGTCGCTGAATAAGAATAGTATTGATCTCATCCGCTTTTAAGGAACTCAAATAATATAAAACGGTCTGTTGCAGACCCGGCTGAAACCAGGCAATGAATGACAGAAATATGACCAGACTAAACAGAATGATATTGGTTTTTGCCTGCCGGGACATTATCGATTACGCCTTTTTATCCAGATAATGCTGCCGCTTGTTATCAGCAATCCCGGTATTACCAGCAGGAAAAAACTGCCCAGCAATGAAAGCATGGAAGGAGATATTTCCAGTATAATATCATCTTTAATCCGGGTGGGAATAGCGATAAACTGTTCGTCATGACTCAGCCAGTTAAAAATATTGACCCCCATGCTCAGGTTGCCGGCATTACCCAGAAATGTATTGGACAGAAAATCACCATCTCCCAGTACAATAATACGCTGTTCTGTAGTGATGCTTTCTGCGCCTGCAACCGGTGTTTCTGACAGTTTATCATAGGCATGGTTGAACTGGCGGGTTAATACCATGCCAATCGTAATGGGACCGCTTATGTCCAGCAGATCACTGAAGTGAACCGTGTCTTTCAGGGGGGAAGTTTCAACCCAGCTGCGTTCCACAGTATTTAAAAACGGGGTCATCTGAAACGCTTTGTTGAGGGATCGATCGGATTGATTGTCCTTATTGCCAGTTTTTTCTTCTTCAGCTTCATCCAGATAGCCTGGCAGGCGCTCAATACCTGCGGCCTGCGGGAACAGTGTCACGGTGGCAAAGCCGTTGTTTATGGGGTGGCGGGGATATTCGGTCACAATAGCATAATCAGGGCGGCTTATATTGTATTGTTGCGTGGTGGGATCAACCACCACGCCATCCAGAAACTCAATGCCCAGCAATTCTGCCAGTGGTAATAATCCGTACATCGGATGATCACTGGCTACTTTTAAAGGTTCACCCAGCCATAACAGGTTACCGCCTGTTTTAACATAATCCAGCAGCAGACGTACTTCACCAGGAAGAAAAGCGGCCTGAGGTCCGGCCAGCACCAATACCGATACGTTGTCCGGTATCAACATGGTTTTCGCCAGATTCAGCGTATCTATCTGAAATCCCTGTTTTGTTAAATTATTTGTAAAGCTGGACAGGTCAAAATTTGCCTGCCGTTCCGGACTGCGTTCGCCATGCCCCTGGATAAAAACCATTTTTCGTTCTTTGGAACGAAGCAGGCGATGCAGAGTATTGGTGAGATTCTGTTCAGACAGTTCGGTCAGGTTTTCCTGCCGTCCCTCATAGCTGACAATCATTTCGCCATCCACGGAGATTTTAAGGTCCCGGAGCTTTTCGGGATTGGAATTAGGATCTATAAAGGTCAGAGAAATATCGGGTTTGACCCGCTGATACCGGGTGATCAATTCGCCAACGGATTGTTTGATGCGGGTATTATTGGTATAGGACTCGATTGCAACGGGTGACTCCAGTGTTGCAAGCAATTGCAGGCTGATTTCATTGAGTGAATTCTGGCCATTAACGGTCCAGTCAGCCAGGTACACATAGCGGTTGCTTAAAAACGCCAGCAGACCAATAAGGGTCAAAAACAGCAGCATAAAGAGGATATTCTGCTGCTTTAGGTGTCGCTTCGAAGTGCTATTGATATCCATAAAATTAATATCTTAGAACAGTTAATGACTCTCGGACAGGCTCCTGGCCGGGCTTAATGGCTTAGTGTGGCAAACGCAAGCGCTCCAGACGGCGAATGCCCAGCACCAGAAAGAGGCTGATAAACAGCACATAGTATGCTATATCTGCAGTGGAAAAAACACCTCTGAGCAGGGGTTCAAAGTGATTCAGCAAAGAAAACCAGGACAGTACATTTGCTCCGCTGTCAGCATGAGTGAACCCGGTATCGGCACTATTACCTGCCCAGTTAATGATCCATAAAAACAATAGCAGACCAAAGCTGCTGACTGCCGCAATAGCAGGTTGTCTGGTCAGAGTTGACATATAAAGACCTGCAGCAGCAAAAGAAGCCAGAACCAGCAGCAGGCCCAGTAATGCTGAAAACAGCTGGCCCAGATCAATGGCAGTTCCTGACAGGAGTGATAGCGGCATTAGCGCTATCATCACTACCAGTATCAGTAAAAAGCCCAGAATACCCAGATACTTGCCAAAAATAATCTGGGTCATGGAAATCGGTGCACTGAACAATAGCGGTAGGGTCTGGTTTTTTTGTTCCTCGCTGATCAGGCGCATGGTCAATAGCGGCACAATCAACAATAAAATAATTGCCGCACCACCCAATAAGGGAGCAATGACCAGATCAGTGATACCCGGAGACTGCTCCTGCACGGCCAGTTTTGCCTGTAATTGTAAATAGGTCTCAAGCTGACTGAGAAACTGGTAGCATAAAATAATTTGCGTGACAGCCAGCATAGCCCAGGCAAGCGGTGATAAAAACAGGCTTTTTAATTCCCGTAATGCAATCAGCCTAATCAACAGACAGCCCCTCCTGTTGCTTAGACTGGACTGTGCCTGCCGACAGCGTGTTGTCAGCATGCTTTAGGGAAAGGCTGTGGTCATAGTCAATACAGGTCAGTGACATAAAGATGTCTTCCAGTGTGCGTTTTTCAGGGTAAATTTCATACAGCCCCCAATGTTGCTGATTGGCCAGCTCGATTAATTTTTGTGATGTATTGATCACAGAGCATGGCTCACCGTTGCCAGTATGATCTGAACAGTGCAGTATCAAACTATGCCCCTGGTTTTGTACCGATTGGATGGCATCCACCGATTCAATGAGACTGACATCCACCGGATTGCTGCAGCTCATACGCAAGGTATGAGTCTGCATTTGCTGGTTCAGTTGATCTATGGAGGCACTAAAAACCAGTTTGCCCTGATTAATTATCTGTACATTGTCACAAATGGTCTGTATTTCGGGGAGAATATGGCTGGACAGCATGACGCTGTGCATTTCTCCCAGTTCCTTGATTAAATTTCGTATTTCAATCACCTGGATGGGATCAAGGCCAACAGTGGGTTCATCCAGGATGACAATATCGGGCGAATGAATAATAGCCTGAGCAATTCCGACCCGTTGCTGGTAACCTTTGGACAGATTATTGATCACCCGTTTACCGTGATCAGTTAAACCAC
>CBDTVA010000329.1:0-3894 GCA_965363935.1 uncultured Gammaproteobacteria bacterium
TCAATGGTTTAATAGAAGAGGTACTGCTGTTTATTAAACCCGAAGCTCGCAAAGCAAAAGTTAAAATAATAAAAAAACTGGATAATCATATCAGCAAAATGCTGGCGCAACCCATACAGATTGAGCAGGTGGTGTTAAATTTATTGAAAAATTCTATTGAAGCGCTGCAAAATGTGCCCAATGAAAATCGATACTTAACCATTTTGACTGAAATGGCGGGTGATAATGCTCTGGTAGTGACGGTTGAGGATACCGGACCGGGTATCGATAATAATATCAAGAACGGTCTTTTTGACCCGTTTATTACCAGTAAAGACAGTGGCCTGGGATTGGGGTTATCCATCAGCCAGGGTATTATTGAATCACATCAGGGTAAACTGTATCTGCATTCTGCCAGTGACAGAGGGACGGTGTTTCGCTTTGCTCTGCCTGTTGTGAACGAAGACCTGGAGAATAATAAAATGGGTGCTTTTGTAAGCTCAGGGCTGACACATTAGCTCAACGCTGTAAATAATGAAGGGAGTAGAGAGAAATGAGTGATCAACCTAGCGTCTTTGTTGTTGATGATGACGAACAGGTTCGCAGTGCACTTACCTTGTTAATGGAATCTGTTGGGCTTAAATCAGAAAGTTTTACTTCGGCCCAGGAATTCCTGGATCAGTTTGATGCAGCAAAGTCGGGCTGTATTATTCTGGATGTGCGTATGCCGGGGATTAGCGGTCTCGATTTACAGGCCAGATTAACTGCAGAAAAAATTCATCCACCCATTATTATTATTACCGGTCATGGTGATGTACCTATGGCCGTCAGAGCTGTACGGGCAGGTGCGGTTGATTTTATTGAAAAACCGTTTAACAATCAATCCATGCTGGACAGCGTTCATCGGGCTATTGAGCTGGATGCTGTTCAGCGTGGCGAGTCTTCACGCCTGCAGGATATTGAACAACATTATAGTGCGCTGACACCCAGAGAAAAAGAAGTCTTACAATGTGTTATTGAAGGTAAACGTAATAAAATCATTGCCTTTGACATGAATATCAGCCAGTCTACTGTGGAAGCGCACCGCTCAAAAGTTATGGAAAAAATGTCTGCCACCAGCCTGTCTGACTTGATGCGCATGGCGCTCTCGCTAAAGCTGATTGAATAATATCTGCAGTCAGAAATGAGATTCCTGTTGTTTGCAGATGCTTTATTGTGGAAAACCGCCATATGATTCACTACATCCTCTAATTTTTCTTTTTCTCCAGTTTGTCATAATAACTACTTAACTTACGCAAATCCATCTATAATGATGCTCCTTATTCAGGTTAGGTCAAGACTTTGATTCCTTGACAGTTTCAGTTGTGTAAGTTATTTTTATACACACATATTTGCCATAGTAGACAATTTGCAACTAAATTTAATAAAAAGCTGTATTGATTATTATAACAAGGCAATAACCACCAATATTAGTATACCTCAGGAGAAAAGAATGATTAGAAAAAGCAAAGTGTTGAGCATGGCAAGTGCTCTGCTTATCACTGCTTCACTATCGCCTTCTGTTGCCCTGGCAGAAGAGCATGGCAATCGAGTAGAAGAAGGAAAAAAACTGGCTTTTACTCGTAGTAAAGGAAACTGTCTGGCATGCCATATGATTAAGGATGGTGCCAGCCCGGGCAATATTGCACCGCCTTTGATCGTTATGAAATCGCGATTTCCCGACAAAAAAGTATTAAGAGATCAAATTTGGGACGCTTCCAAGCGTAACCCTGAAACCTCCATGCCTTTGTTTGGTCGGTATGAAATCCTGACAAAAGACGAACTGGATAAAGTTGTTGACTTTATTTACACGCTATAGATAACCTTTGGTACAAAAATTATGAAAAAATTAATGAGCAAATTAATCCTGTTATGCCTGGCGTGGACCGTTGCGGCAACTGTTTATGCCGGACCTGAAAAAGATAAACAAGCCTTTAATGATCACTTTAAAACTCGTTTTCCGGGTGTTGCAATGGAAGAGTTTGCAAATGGTGCTTATGCTTACGATATGGTGGGCAGAGAAAGCTGGGAAGCCATTGAAGAATTCCCGCCTTATGAAATTGCCATAGACGATGGTCAGGCCATGTGGGAAACCCCGTTTGCCAATGGTAAAACCTATAAGGATTGTTTTCCCGACGGGCCTGCTATGGCGTACAAATATCCACATTGGGACAAAAAACAGGCAATGGTGATGACATTGCCTCTGGCAATTAATCAATGTCGTGAAGCCAATGGTGAAAAACCATTGAAATATAAAAAAGGCAGTATCAACAATATCGTATCTTTTATTGCCTATGAATCCCGGGGCAATAAAACAAATGTTGTCGTTCCTGAAAATGAACCGGGTGCAATGGCAGCCTATGAAGAGGGTAAAAAATTCTTTTATACTCGCAGAGGGCAGTTAAACTTTTCCTGTGCGACCTGTCATATACAAAATGCCGGTATGCAAATCCGTTCAGAAATTTTAAGTCCGGCTTTGGGACAAACAACCCATTTCCCGGTCTATCGTTCTAAATGGGGTGCTGTGGGTACTTTGCATCGCCGTTTCACTGGTTGTAACAAACAGGTCCGAGCCAAGCCATTCAAGGCTCAGGGTGAACAATACCGTAATCTGGAATATTTTCTGACTTACATGAGTAATGGGCTGGAACTAAATGGTCCGGGCGCACGTAAATAATTATTGCACGAAAAATCAGAAAATATTGACAGGAGAATAACATGAAAACAGTTATGACAATTGTTTTAGGTCTTGCTATAGTATTGAGTAGTACATTGACAATGGCTGCGGATAAAAAAGCAGCTGAGGCAGCTATTGGTGCCGCTGAAACATCACGTAAAAATGCGGCATCTGTAGAAGGTGAGTGGCGGGATACGGGTAAAATGATTAAAAAGGCACAAGCGGCTATGAAAGAAGGTAATTTTGCTAAAGCCGTAAAACTGGCAAACTCGGCTAATCGTCAGGGAAAATATGGCTATGAACAGGCTGTTGCCCAGAAGAAATTTAAAATGCCTTCATACCTGAAATATTAATACCACTTAGAGGATAAATTAATGCAGTTAAAAAAAATATTGTTAAGCTTTTCCATTGTTACAGGGGTATTGGTATCAGGTCTGGCAATTGCTGAAAAAGGCTATATTACGCCGACTTTAAAATCAGTGGATGTTATGCATAATGGTATACCGGTTACAATTACCCGCAGCAGTGACAAAGATTCTGTTATGCCAAAGGTATTCACCAAAACTGCCAGGGGTTGTCCGCCATTTTGTATCCAGCCTATGCAGGTGGCGCCTGGTATTGAAACGGTTGGAGAACTGGAAGTACTGGGTTATCTGAAGCGAGTTAGTCATGGCGATCGTACCGTCATGGTGGTTGACTCACGTACCCCGGATTGGGTACAACGCGGCACAATTCCAGGTTCGGTCAATATTCCATGGAATAAAATCAATGTGGACGTGGAAGGAACCTTTGAAGTAGAAGCTGAAGCGGATACTTTGAATGAAATTTTGACCAAGCAGTTTGGTGTCAGGGTTCCAAATGGTCAACGGGATTTTCGCAATGCCAAAACTCTGGTTATGTTTTGTAATGGCAACTGGTGTCCACAATCTTCAGTGAATATCAAAACTCTGGCCAAACTGGGTTATCCGGCATATAAACTTAAGTGGTACCGTGGCGGTATGCAGTCATGGGTGAGTGTGGGTTTGACAACGGTTAAACCTTAACTCAATAGCTTGTTTGAGTAGAGTGTCATCCGGCTCTTTCCCGATTCTTTTCCCGGGGGAGCTGCTGGGATGCTTAATTTATTGTTTGTTCAAATTGTTCTAATATCTTACCGAATGAGGAGCTTACGTTTAATTCCAGCATTCTGGCGTGAAAAA
>CBDTVA010000330.1:0-3882 GCA_965363935.1 uncultured Gammaproteobacteria bacterium
AATAAAGTAATGCCCTATTTCCTGATGATAATTAAAGTGTGCCTGTTGTTTTCCCGGTAAAAATGGCAGCTTAACGGCAGTTCCGAGAACCTCATACGGTTTATTTTGTCTTTCTTCTGCAGACCAGTCATCCGGAATGATAATGTTTGGATCACTTTCAGGAATAAGAAAGCGGGCCAACATCCACGGCGTGACCAATAAAAATATACGCCACTTATTTAATACTCGAAACGAGCGGGATTTGATTTCAAGCTGATGATTGATCATCAAATCCTGAGAAAAATAGTGTATATATATGTCATGATGAATGGCAAGGGTGCGATCAAGAAAAACTTTATCATCCTGCCATTGTTCAGGGAAACTCTGCCACTTATTTTCTAGTGTTTTCATTCTATTCATTAAAGTTCCCACTGCTCTTCTAACATAACTAAAAATGCATTAACAATCTATCAGCCAAAGATTGATAAAGTATCACTTTACTATTCTGTTTAACATCATCGGCAAATCGGCGTACCCATTTATGCAAATGTTTATCTTTTAATTCACTGCTCATCTGTTCATCTTTTTGTTCCAATAAATAAGCCAGAGCCTCCAGTAATGTACCCAGATAATCTGCCATACCCTCTTCTGCTTCCAGTCCTATAGTCTGAAGAAAATGATTCAGAGACTCCTGAGCAGAGCCACCCATTTCACCCGTTAAGTAAACAGATTCAAAAGGTATAGCAATAGTTTTTGGAAAACCACTGATAAACAAACGGGTATGTTCCGCCTGCCATTGGGCTAACGGAAGCTCCTTCAATTGCTCCGCACCCGTTGTAAGCCATGAATACTGCCTGGCTAATAGATCAATTTCATCAAGGGATTCCTGACATGGTATACCTAACAACCACGCCAGTATCCTTAATTCTTCAATTATCGCCTGTTCTTCTTGTAGTGCGTCTTGTAGCATAAGTTCTTCTACCATGGATGTGCATAAACTCCGGCATACATAAAGTAATGGCGTAATAAATAGCCTCCCATCAGTACTAAAAAAGATGCCACTATTATAGGAAGGCGAGAGCCCCATCCCTTCAATACACCTTTAAGTTCTATGAAAAACGGTATAATCAGACCAAAGCAGATAAAGCCAATAACCCAACCATTATCATTCATTAATATTTCCAATGAACGCCGTCCCCCTTCTGAACCAGAATAAAGGTACTGGTAAAAGGAGAATAATATAACCAATTCGCATGCTATTAATATCAGATCGGTTCGCTCATAAAAATGTTTCAGATTTTTATCTTCTTCACCATGATTAAGGAAGGTATTTAATATCACTAATAAAAAGGCCATTGCCGTAGAGAATGCTGAGACAGTAAAGAGTAGTGGTACACCGGGATTATGCCACAAAGCCACTGCAGGGAATGATTGCAAAACCAGACCAGTGTATACAGCCACACCAACACCATTAATGGTTGCCAGCCAGCCAATAACTTTATGGTAACGTCCGCAACAATCGGCTAACCAAACCACAAGTCCCCATTGTAAAATACTTTTCAGGATGGGTAATTCATTTGCTTTTGGAGATTTTTTTAAATATGGAATTGCATATAAAGCCCCCCACACCATCATCCATAAAATAAATTGAGTACCCCAGGCAATCCAGGCATCCGGCTTAAACAAAAAAACCAGGGGATTCATGACATGTATAGCTGCCAAATGATCCAGTAAATGAGCAAACAACAGCAGGGAACCTAAACTTAGCATAATGATCCCTGAAAAAGCCCCCCACAAAACGAGTTCGGGGTAGCGTTTATAGTAAAGGTCAGTTAAAAAAGTGACCACAAGTATGGCTGCGCCGAGTCCTCCCAAATAAAGATACACGGCAAACCACCAGGTCCATATATCTTGAGTAGTATATGTCATTGCGGCTTCCATTTTAGCCTCTCCATTTTAAATCATTAATATAATAAACATTGGGACGAGTACCTAAATGTTTTAATAAAGACTCAGCTGCTCCACTTTTTACAATTTGTGTAACCGGATCATCGGGATTATCCAGATCACCAAAGAGTCTGGCTGAACCGACACAGGTTTCAACACAGGCGGGTTGCAAACCTTTTTCCAAACGGTGATCACAAAATGAACATTTATCCATAGTGGGCATGCTATGACGATAGTCATCACCGTAAAATTCTTTGCCCTTTTTAATATCACCATAGGTGACTGCAATTCGTGCATCATAAGGACAGGCCATAGCACAGGCCTGACATCCCATGCACATATCTTCATCCACCAGAACAATACCATTGTCCTTCTTATAGGTTGCTCCAGTGGGGCAAACAGTCATACAGGGTGGATTATCACAATGATTACACAGGCGCGGAAAAAAACGACGTTGAATATTTTCTTCAACACCAATTTCATTATCATGAACGAATGTTCTCCATTTAGTTTCATCCCAGACAGGCGTTTGATTTTCAATTGCACAAGCAGCCATACAGGCATTACACCCAACACATGTATTTAAATTAATAACCATAGCATAATGGGTCATACCTCACCTCCGGTTGATGAAACTTTAGACACTTTTATAGTAAATTCCTGTGAACGAAATCCGGCAACAACGGGTTCTATCAAATAGGGTACTAGCTTATTTAATGCTGTACCCAGATCATAACTATTACTTAATTTTTTGTTTTCAGAACCAAAGGATGAATGAAGAAATATCGCTTCAGTTGTAATCATATTGGTTACATAAGCCTTTCCAGTTGCCTGCTGACCTGACAAGGTATTGGTCATAAGAATTTTATCACCTGATTTAATACTTAGAGCTTTAGCACGTTTCGGATTTATCCAGACGCCGGTATAAATATCACTCTTAAAACGATTAATAGAAGCAAGGACAGGATTATTGCTATTGGTGGAAGCATATGAAACCGTTGGAGTTTTCCCATAGGTAAAATAAAACTCATCTTTTTCAAGTGCTTCACTTTGTTTCTTGCCTTTACGGCATTGAGCAGGGATATAGGTTGCAAAAACACTAAAGTTAGGTTTGAGATTACCGGCCTTACGCAAACCATGAAACAAACCACTAAAGAATTCTAATCGACCACTATCTGTTGGTACTGGCATTTTACGTGGCATGGCATATTTTTCTAATAAGTGATCCTTATCTTCCTCATGGTAAATTCCTTTTTCGCGTAAAGTTTTGTCCAGTTCCTCCACCGTGGTATTAAGACGTTTTGCAGTTTCTATAAAAGACACTTCACGACAAGCAGACAGGAATGCGCCTTTTTTCTGAGTCTTTTTTAATTTTGCATAAGCTGCTTTTACTGGCTCTGCAGGCAAACCTGTTAAACTTTCAACGGCGCCCAGAAACTGATCGGTATTACCAGAAATAATTTCCGTCATTTTATATAAAATATCCGGGGTTTCTTCTGTATCATAGAGATGATCAATCGCTGCATAACGAGTTGTCAAAGCTAAATCATGATTAACACCATTGCCGTATATAGTTGGTTCATCTCGCTCCAGGTAGGTGGAATTAGGTAGAATCACATCAGCATAAGGGGTTGAATCAGAAGGCAATACATCAACGGCAATAACTAATTCCATATTGTCATGGCTTAATGCTTCTTTCCAATAAGTATCGGAATAATAATGACGCACAGGATTGGCTGCATTGATGATCACAGCACGAGTTTTATACGGTTCACCCTTCCATTTGAGCAGGCCTTTAACTGATTCAATAAAACCAGTATCCGCCATAACAGGCAAAGCGACATGAGGACGACCAGCAGCTTTTTCCTGAGCGCTAAAAGCCCAGGCCCAACCAGGATGTCCGTGGGAGTAATTTTCTCCTTTTGATACAGCACCAATTACCATTTTAGCAAAAGG
>CBDTVA010000331.1:0-3877 GCA_965363935.1 uncultured Gammaproteobacteria bacterium
GTACACCATTTCGCAACACTTCATAATGTACATGAGGCCCGGTTGAGCGCCCGGTTGAGCCTATTGTCGCAATAACCTGTCCTTGCTTAACAATATCACCGATTTTAGCCATAACCGTTTTATTATGCCCATAGAGGGTACTGATACCATAGCCATGATCAATTTCCAGTAGTTTTCCATAGCCGGGTTTTTTTTCTACCCGGGTGACCACGCCATCCGCTGTGGCTAGAACATTAGTGCCGGTTTTCCCTGCCACATCAACACCTTTATGCATTTTCTTTTTACCGGTAAAGGGATCTTTACGCTTACCAAAGTAAGAAGAAATCCAGCCATTCTCAACAGGTTTTCCCGTTGGTCTAATGCTCTGGTTAAAGTGCTCCGAAATCAACAAATTTTCCATGATATCCAATTGCTTTGTTCTATCATTGATATCATGGCTGATCTGATCCATTCTTTTCACAAAATCACTGTAGTTGATGTCTTCGAAAGCATCATCAGGATCTGCCGGTCCACCCATTGCCGGTTCAAAATCAAAGTTAAAGGCTTTTTTATCCAGTTTGGCAATTCCGGTCAGGCGACTGCCCAAAGAATCCAGGCGAATGATGTGTGCCTGCAATTTGGCCAGGTTCATAGTCAGGGCATTAATATTTTCCTGGTTATGCTGTTTAAGTACATCAAGTTCTTTTTTCTGTGTAGCCAGTTCGTCCTTGTATATGCTGCCAATAATTTTATTCAGTTTATTCCTGACAGGTTCTATGTGTTCGGGACTGGTTAAATCCGCCAGTGTGGGCACATTTTCATTGGACATAACACCCACATAGTAGCTGACCACCGGAATACTGAGAAAGAGTAACGAGACAATAATAACAAAGGGGCGGGACAAATTAATATCCAAAGCAGCCCCATTTCTTGTTCTAACTAAAATTAAATTCATAAATCTTCAGCCCTGAACCGGTTTAAAGTTTAATTTTTCAGGAACATTCCATGTTATAATCCTGTTAAATTATTATTATAGACAAGTATTAAAAACTTGTTCGTTTTACGTCAAAAGTGTTTGCATGAAAAAAATTCTTCAACAACCCAGCGCAAGCATCGAACGACTGCTCCAGCATGGGCGATACCTGGAATATCTCTCAAAGCGTTTATTAACCTACCTTCCAGACGAATTTGCTGGCAAAATTTCAGTACTCGCCATCTCCAGCAAAGGTAATAAATTTAGCAAAGACAAAAAACCCGCAACAGGGGGAAAGCAAACTCTTATCGTTGCAGTCTGCAGTCCCGCATGGGCCAGCAAGCTGCGCTTTTATACTCCTACTTTAAAGCGTTCTCTGACGGCAGAAGCACAGTTTAGTCAACTGCAGTCAATAAAGGTTAAAGTAGCCTTTGCTAATATTAACACAAAAATAAAAAAAAAGAATCCTGTTTATTCACAAAACTCAGCAAAAATTATCGAAAACAATGCGCAACACATTTCTGATAAGGAGTTAAAAGAGGCTTTGATGCGTTTGTCACGGCATATTGCGGAAAAGTGTTAGGAGGTGGGAGGATGACAGGAGTCAGGTGTGGTGTTAGGTCAAAATAACCTAACACCAGAAGTTCTCAGCTGGTGGCTGCGATGGATTTCATATAGGAAATGGGGGCCAGAGTTTCATCTTCAAAAATGACTTCCTCCCAGGCTGATTTATCCGCCAGGAGTTGGCGCAGGATTTTATTGTTCAAGGCATGCCCGGCTTTATGGCCGCTAAATGCACCAATCAGACTGCTACCCAGTAAATACAGGTCGCCGATGGCATCCAGAATTTTGTGTTTAACAAATTCATCCTCATAACGCAAACCATCTTCATTCAGGATGCGGTATTCATCCATAACAATCGCATTGTTCAGACTGCCACCCAAGGCCAGGTTATTGGCTCGAAGTTCTTCAATCTGATTCATAAAGCCAAAAGTTCTGGCCCGGCTCACCTCACGAACGAAAGATGTGGAAGAAAAGTCTATTTCAGCACATTGTGAGCGGCCCTGGATTGCCGGATGCTCAAAATCAATGATAAACGAGACCTTAAAGCCTTCATATGGATCAAATCGTACCCATTTATCACCTTCTTCAACGACAACACTGCGTTTAATTCGAATAAAGCGCTTGGCTGCTGACTGTTCAACAATGCCCGCTGACTGGAGTAAAAAGACAAACGGACCAGCGCTACCATCCATGATAGGCACTTCAGACGCACTTAAATCGATGTAAGCGTTGTCAATTCCCAGACCTGCCATGGCTGACAATAAATGCTCAACTGTTGAAATCCTTACACCCTCTTTTATCAGGGTCGTCGACAAGGTGGTATCACCAACATTTTCCGCTCTAGCCGGTATATCGATTGGAGAATCTAAATCAATTCTACGAAAGATAATCCCTGTGTTTACTGGAGCAGGTCTAAGTGTCAGAAACACCTTCTCGCCCGAATGCAAACCAACACCGGTCGCTTTAATGCTGTTTTTCAGCGTGCGTTGTCTTATCATTTTCGGTTTCCTGATTAATGTTAAAAGCTTTCTATAAGTCAACTGTAGCATAATAACCACAAATGTCAATAGCGTGTAGCATAATAACCACAAATTGCTTTTAAGACCTTGCGTTCATTGTTGCTCCTTTACAGACATTATATTGGCTAATTGTAAACTTTACTTTAGCTCAAAGCTGTTTAGTCATTTTGGCGACGCAGGAAAGCTGGAATATCAAGATATTTCAGATCTTCAGGCTCGTTACCCGTTACATAATCATCTCCAGATACCTTTTGCGTCACAATCAACTCCTCTTCAACTATAGAAGAGGAATTGATTATGGGTGCAGAAGCCTGTCTTTCCTGTCTTTCCTTCTGTGGTTTGACCAGCTTAATCTCAGAGATGTCAGCCTGAGCCGCTGCACTGCTGCTGCCGATCCCGGTGGCAACGACTGTGACACGCATTTCACCACTCATGTCTGGATCAATCACAGTACCTACCACAACCGTAGCATTATCGGCCGCGAAGGCTTTAATAGCATTACCCACTTCTTCAAATTCTCCAATGGACATATCCATGCCCGCGGTGACATTAACCAGAATGCCATTTGCCCCAGACAGATCGACGTCTTCAAGCAATGGACTGGAAATAGCACGTTCTGCGGCATCAATGGCCCGATCTTCTCCAGTCGCAGAACCACTTCCCATCATTGCCATGCCCATTTCTGACATAACAGTACGAACGTCAGCAAAATCCACATTAATCAGACCCGGACGAGTTATCAGTTCGGCAATACCCTGTACCGCATTTAGCAAAACATTATTGGCTTCTTTAAAAGCATCAAGCAAGGTGGTACCTTTTCCTAAAACAGCCTGCAGCTTTTGGTTGGGGATGGTAATTAAAGAATCAACATATTCACGTAATTCTTTTATGCCTTCATCTGCCTGACCCATGCGGCGAGGACCCTCCCATGGAAAAGGCTTGGTGACAACTGCCACAGTCAAAATACCCATTTCCTTTGCCAATTCAGCAACGATAGGCGCAGCACCAGTACCGGTACCGCCACCCATTCCAGCAGTAATAAACAGCATATCTGTTCCGGCAATTGATTCCATTATACGTTCACGATCTTCGATTGCAGCTTCACGTCCCACACCAGGATTTGCTCCTGCCCCCAAACCTTTGGTAATTTCATTACCAATTTGCAACACGGTACGGGCCGATGAATTTGCCAACGCCTGAGCATCTGTATTGGCACAAATAAAATCCACACCATCCAGGCTACTATTAGCCATATGCTCAACAGCATTACCGCCACCGCCGCCAACACCCATAACCTTAATTACTGCACGATCACTTGTAGTATCCATTAATTCAAACATAT
>CBDTVA010000332.1:0-3858 GCA_965363935.1 uncultured Gammaproteobacteria bacterium
AATACTATAAACACTGTATAAATATTGTATAAACACTGTATAAACACTGTATAAACACTGTATTTATACAAAATTGATTCTTAATCAAGAACATAAATGAGTTCATTTTTCATATCATTTTTTTTTGTAAAAAAAATTGTCATTTCTTGAATTGAGTTAAAGGCTGGAGAGCGGCTTTTAGTTCGTACAATCTGACCCCGCTCATAGAATTTATGATTTATCTAATGCTAAAAGATTTATATTGACGCTAATAAATAGTGCCCATCCGTTGATTCAACTTTTATTTTTTATTTCTTTTAAATATTGGTCTTGAATAGAGTCGTATTGTCAATAACACGGCAGACAGGGTCAGGCCGATCAATAAACCAATCCAGAAACCTTTGGCACCCATTGGAGCAGTAATAATATCCGTCAGTGCCAGGGTATAGCCTAAAGGGAAGCCAATGATCCAATATGCAATAATCGATAAAAACATGGGAATGACCGTGTCTTTCAAGCCGCGTAAAGAACCCGCTGAGCAAAGCTGGATACCATCTGAAAACTGGTATAGCGCTGTGAAAATCATCAAACTGCTGGCTAACTCAATAACCTGCGGGTTTTCAGTATACAAGGCTGCGATATCCGCAGCAAAATTAACAATCAGCAAGGCTGCCACCAGGGAGATGCTCAAGCTCACCAGATATCCTGACTTTATTGTATCCCGGGCCTGCTGAAATTGACCGGCACCTGTTCGATGGCTCACCTGGATTGTCAGGCTAATGGACAGGCTGAGCGGCAATATAAAAATCAGGGAAGAAAAATTCAGGGCGATTTGATGGGCGGCCACTGTGACAACACCCATAGAAGCCAGGAACAGAGCAATAATTGAAAAAACGCTGCCTTCTACGAAAAATGCGATACCAATGGGGATGCCCAATTTCATCAGCGTCCACAATTCACCTAAATGGGGCGTCAGGTCAGCTTGCAGCAGCTTTACAGGTTCGAACTTCTGACTGCTTAAACTATAAATGCACAGGCAGGCGAACATAACCCAGTGGGTGATAGTGGTTGCCCATCCAGCCCCTTCACCGCCTAATGCCGGGGCGCCAAAATGGCCAAAGATCAAACTATAGTTGGTGATGATATTGACTATCAGACCGAAAATACCCGTAAGCATGACGGGCATAATATTAGCCATTCCTTCATTAAGATAACGCAGGATAAAAAAACCGGCAATGGCGGGCATGCCCCAGGCTATGGCATGCAAATAACCGCTGGCAATAGGCAGTATGGCCGCATCAACTTTCATAAAGATAAATAAATCGTGCATAGAGAACAGCACTATAAAACCCAGCAGGCTCAGACAGATGCCAATCCATACTGATTGACGAATGGTGTGGCCAATAGGTCTATACTGCCGGGCACCGCAGTAATGTGCCACGGTTGGAGTAATAGCCGTCAGAATGCCGCCAATCAGTAGCACCAGAGGTATCCAGATACTGGAGCCGACAGCAACTGCCGCCAGATCGGCTGCACTGGAGTGACCTGACATGACCGTATCAACGACTCCCATTGCCATTTGACTGAACTGGGTGGCAATCACGGGAGCAGCCAAAAGCAATAAACTGCTTAATTGCTTCTTCAGCGAGGATAAAAAGTCAGAAGAACAGGCGATATTGGCCATAACGAATTTTACAAAATTGAAAAACTGCTTAGATAGTAATCGCTTTTGCATTGCGCATCAAGGCTGATAAAAGGCTTAAAATTTGCTTTTAATCATGTCCGTTTGGAAGCGTAAATCTCCCTGAAATTCATTGAAAAGTGACTGATAATTACCTATACTGGCCAATGAAATCATCAGGCATTTATTTTGCTTTTTTAACTTATTGAAAATTAAGTAAATAATTTTTGTCCTGTAAAAGTGTTTGGACCTATATAAGTATTTACTATTGTTATTATCCTCATATTAAGACCTGGCGATAATGCCTGCAACATCTCTCTGGTATTAGCGCACGGCAGGAGATTAAACCATGTCGAATCAGAACTCTAGTCAGACTCATGACCAGGATATCGATCAGCTGGAAACACAGGAATGGCTGGATGCCCTTGACAGTGTATTGGAAATAGAAGGCCCGGAACGTGCTCATTTTTTAATCGGGCAGTTGATTGAAAAAGTTCGCCGTTCAGGTGTTAACCTGGCTCATTCATCCAACACGGCTTATGTCAACACCATTCCTACTCATCTTGAACAACCTATTCCGGGTGATATAGCCATAGAAGCAAGAATTCGTTCTCTGATCCGTTGGAATGCGGCTGCTATGGTGGTAAAAGCAAACCGTAAATCCACTGAGCTGGGTGGGCATATTGCCAGTTTTGCTTCTGCAGCGACATTGTATGATGTCGGCTTTAATCATTTTTTCCAGGCCCCAACCCACGAACATGGCGGTGATATGGTCCTGTTTCAGGGACATTCAGCACCTGGGATGTATGCCCGGGCCTTTCTGGAAGGCCGCTTAAATGAACAGCAACTGGATAAATTCCGTCAGGAAGTTGATGGCGGCGGTTTGTCTTCTTATCCCCACCCCTGGTTAATGCCTGATTTCTGGCAATTTCCAACCGTATCTATGGGCCTGGGACCTATCCAGTCCATCTATCAGGCTCGCTTTATGCGTTATATGCAGGATCGCGGTCTTGCAGATACCCGTAAGCGGAAAATATGGACCTTTATTGGCGATGGTGAGACCGATGAGCCGGAAACTCTGGGGGCAATTTCCCTGGCGTCACGGGAAAAACTGGATAACCTGATCTGGGTGATTAACTGTAATTTGCAGCGTCTGGATGGACCTGTGCGCGGCAATGGCAAAATCGTGCAGGAGCTGGAAGCGATCTTCCGTGGTGTGGGCTGGAAAGTTATTAAGGTGGTCTGGGGCAGCTACTGGGACCCACTGCTGGCCAGAGATAAAGACGGTTTGCTAAAACGGCGCATGATGGAATGTGTTGACGGTGAATACCAGAACTACAAATCCAAAGACGGCGCCTATGTCCGGGAACACTTTTTTGGCAAGTACCCGGAATTGAAAGCTATGGTTGCCAATATGTCGGATGCCGATATCTGGCGTTTGAACCGAGGCGGTCATGATCCGCATAAGGTTTATGCAGCCTATAAAGAAGCGGCTGAAACCAAAGATCAGCCAGTGGTCATTCTGGCTCATACAGTGAAGGGTTACGGCATGGGTTCCGCCGGTGAAGGGCAGATGCGCACTCATTCCCAGAAAAAACTGGATGCAGAAGAAATGATTGCTTACAAGAATCGTTTCAATATTCCCATTAGTGATGAACAGGCTGCTAAAGCTGAATACTATCATCCGGGTAAAGAAAGTGAAGAATATCAGTATATGATGTCCAGGCGTGAGGCTCTGGGTGGTGTGCTGCCGGTACGTAACCGCGTTGCGGCACCACTGGATGTGCCGAAATTATCCGTCTTTGATCCCATTTTGCAAGGCTCAGGTGAACGGGAAATGTCGACCACCATGGCCTTTGTGCGTATGCTGACACTGCTCAGCCGGGACAAAAACATTGGCGATAATATTGTCCCCATTGTTCCCGATGAAGCCCGTACCTTTGGTATGGAAGGAATGTTCAGGCAACTGGGTATTTATTCATCCGTTGGGCAATTATACACCCCTCAGGATAAAGACCAGGTCATGTTCTATAAAGAAGATAAATCCGGTCATATCCTGCAGGAAGGTATTAATGAGGCTGGGGCTATGTCATCCTGGATTGCTGCAGCAACTGCTTACAGTACTCATGCTGTTAATATGGTGCCATTTTATATTTACTATTCCATGTTTGGTTTCCAGCGTGTGGGTGATCTGGCAT
>CBDTVA010000333.1:0-3842 GCA_965363935.1 uncultured Gammaproteobacteria bacterium
GTATCTGTTTACCGTTTTTATCGCTAATGCGAAAGTCATCCAGAGCATAGAGCGTGTTTTTGTCAGCTTCTGCCAGGCGAACATCAATTTCATAGGCTTCCGGACCCACCTGAATTTCATTGGCGGTAGTCCCCCAGAATGCGGCCCGAAGCTGACTGGAAATAGTGGCAGCATCAATGCCCAGTGCAAATGTACCTTCGCGCATACGCAGCCTGATTTCAGGTTTTCCAGGACGTAAATTATCCGATAAATCAAACACGCCTTCATAGCGGGACAACCAGTTTTGCAACTCTAAAGAGGCCAGCTTGAGTTCCTCAATTTTATCGCCATAAAGGCGAACTTCCAGAGGAATACCGCCAGGACCTATGACCGGCTCTTTAAAGTTAAGGGCGATAACTCCCGGCATAATTCCGACAGTGTCCCGCCATAAATTAACAATGTCATCAATAGAGCCATGACGTTTTTCAGCAGTGAGCAGATCAACCGTGATGGTAGCGATATGCGGACCGGATTCTCCTGAATCCAGATTCTTATTGTAATTTATCTGGATGTTTTTCAGAATCTTCTGTCCTTCGCTTTGCATGGGAGTAAACTTTTCATCAACCACATCCAGAGCATCAGTTATGTGTTTGACAATGCTTTCAGTTCGCCATAACGGGGTTCCTTGAGGCAGCAATAAACGTGCCTCAATGATATCGCCTTCAATATCCGGAAAGGCCTGAAACTTTAATACGCCACCCACCAGCATACCGAGACTGATCAGGAAAATAGAGACGACACAGCCTATAAACCAGTAGCGTTGATGTATCGCAAAGTCAATGGCTGGCCCCAGTGTTTTATCACGAAAGGAATCCAGCATCTCATCAAAGCGTTGCCGGAAGCGGGAAGTTTCCCGCTCATGATGTTTCAGGGAATGGGCCAGATGATGGGGTAAAATCAGAAAAGCTTCTATCAGACTGACGGCCAATACAATAATCAGTACCATGGGGATAAATTGCAAAACCTTACCCATATTTCCGGACAAAAAGGCCAGGGGACCGAACACCGCAATGGTGGTTAAAAAAGAAGAGATGACTCCGGGTGACACTTGCCGGGTGCCGTCAATGGCAGCCTGAAGCGCATTTTTTCCATTGCGTAAATGAGCGGCGATATTTTCTGCAATCACAATCGCATCATCCATCAGAAGTCCGGTGGCAATCAGCAGGGCAACCATGGAGATCATATTGATGCTTAAACCCAGCAGGTTCATCATAAACAGGGCGCCCAGAAATGATACCGGCAGGCCCATAGCCACCCAGAAGGCAAAACGACCCTGGAAAAACAGCCACATGGTCAGGAAAACCAGAGTTAAACCCTGAGCCCCATTTTTAACCAGCATGGAAAGACGGTCACGGACAATGGAAGAGCGGTCACTGGTGATGTCAAATGTAACGCCTGGTGTAGCGAGTGCCCGTTCCTTTTCCAGAAATCGCTGCACGGCATCGACGACCACCAGGGTATCCTGTTGTTTGGGCTTGATGACTTCCAGTATGGCGGCACGATGACCATTAAACAGAGTTTTTTCTTCATTCAGTTCAAACCGGTCGGTTATGCTGGCAATATCTCCCAGACGTATCTCGGCGCCGGACTCGGCGCTGACAACCTTGAGTTCTGAGAGTTCATCCGGTGTTCTGCGCAGATCAGTAAAGCGCAGCAGAATATCCAGATCATGGGTTTCTAAAGAACCCGATGGCAGATCGACACCCTGTCGGGCAATGGTGGTGGCGATTTCTGACATATTTAAACCATAGCGGTGTAAAATATGTTTCGGGATCTCAATGCGCAGCTGATGCTCGGAAAATCCCAGAACATTGATCTGTGCGATATCCGGATCGCGTAGCATTTTACTTTTTATCTGCTCAGCATAGGCCTTGAGGTCGCTGTCGCTCATAGGACCGGTTATGGCAATTGACACCACCTGGTCGGTTCTTGCAAGTTCTGTTACGACCGGGATTTCCACTTCTTCCGGAAAATTATCAATGGCTTCAACTTCACTTTTCACATCATCCATAAAGCGTGAAATATTTCCGCCTTCAATCATTTCAACCACAGTGGTACTGATACCCTCGCGGGCAACACAGCTGATTTCTTCGACGTTATTAATGCCATCAATGGCATCTTCAACTCGTTGGCAGATTGCTTCTTCAACGTCCTCGGTACTGGCGCCCGGATAAATAATACGCACCTCCAGTTTTTGCGCCGCAAAGTCGGGAAAGGTTTCACGTTTTAAAGAGGGTAGTGAGGTAATGCCCAGCACCAGTAATAACAGCATCAGCAGGTTACCGGCTGTCGGATGTCGAGTAAAAAAGGCGAACATTATTGCACCCCTTTAACTTGCAAGCCATTGACTAAACTTTGCAGCCGGTTGGCCATGCTGGTATCCTGCTGTCCTGATAGCAACATACCCTCAATGGCGGGCACCAGATCGGATACAATAATATTATTTCCGGCTTTTAGCTGCTTAGTCTGTTCATCACTAGTCACACTAGTAGTACTGACCATAGCACTGCTGACGATGGCAAATTCAGGCTGATACAGTTCCACCCGGACTTTTAATATCTCCAGTCTGTTTTGATTATTCATCAGATACAGTTGGTTGTTATGTAGTGCCGAACGCGGAACCACCAGACTGCCCGGACGGGCAGCACCGGTCAAATGCACTTGCACAAAAAAGCCTTTAATTAGTGGTGGTCTGCTGCCGGGGCTGACATCACCATAAGGATTATCGACTTCTACTATAACGCCAATAGTACGTGTTTTGGGATCCAGGGTGTCGCTCAGACGTGCAAAGCGTGCATCCCAGGCGGTGCTTAATCCGCCCTCCTGTAATACCACCTGTGCTTTAATACCCATTTTTTCGTGCAGTTTCTGTTGTGAAAGCTCAAGCAGATTGACACTTTCACCTTCACGGGTGCGCAGTAAACCCCGGAAATAGCGTATTGGGATCTGGACTTCAATTTCTGCTTTATCCAGGGCATCGGCCGCGGTTAGTGTATTGCCAATACGAACATATTGCGCCAGTTCAACGTTATTTGCTGAAATTCGTCCAGTAAAGGGCATGCTAATGCGGGTATTATCCAAATCACGTTGCGCACTTTTCAGTTGTGATTGTTTTTGTTGCAGTTGCGCTTCCAGCAGAGCTCTCTGGCTGGGTATTAATTTGATGGAGTTACTCTGCGCCTGTACACTTTGCTGCTGAGCCAGCATGGTTCGTTCCTGCGCTTCCACAGATGAAAAACTGACACTGCCTTTTTTGACCAGATTCTGTAATCGTTTGAGTTCTTTTCGGGTGAGGTCAAGAGATTTTTTTTCGATGGATAAAGAAGCCTGGGTGTTTTTCAGCTTGATCTCCAGCTCTTCCAGCTGGGCTTTGTTGGCCAGTATATCCGCCTCAATCTGGGTAATGTTTAACTCATAATCTGTAGGATCAATTTGCAGTAATAAAGTGCCTTTTTCAATAATGGCACCTTTACCCAAAGCAGGATTTTTTTCAGTAATAATACCTTCAACCTGGGCAACGGCTTCCCAGGTTGAAACGGGCTGAACCGTGCCATAACCGATGGCGACAGGTTTGACCGTTAAACTGGGAATAGCCAGTGTTCTGACCACTGTGACAGTTTCCTGAGCAGGCTTTTGTTGTGGTACAGGTTTGTTTTGTTTTAGCAGGACTATAACGACAATGCCAAGAATAACAGGAATAAAGAAAACCCAACGTTTTTTAAACAAAACAATACCCTCAGTAGTTAAACCTAAAATAATCAGTTGGCATCTACTGCAAGAGCCTTATGCACTGAATCTTAAGG
>CBDTVA010000334.1:0-3838 GCA_965363935.1 uncultured Gammaproteobacteria bacterium
AGTTAGAAACAAAACCCGTATTTTTTCATAGGACAGACTCTCGGTGGTCAGTTTTTTGAGTAAATGCCAGATGTTTTCTTCACAAAACAGGGCGGCATAGTGATACTGCTCTTTGTTAAAGACTTTGTTAAGTTCTTTGGCTGAATTTAAATTTAACGGCATGTCAGGACAGTTGAGGTAAAATGACTAAAACCTATATTAAAGGTAAAGATGAGGCTTTGGAAGTCTCTATTGCAAAAATGCAGGCTCAGTTGCAATTACTGGGGTTTGAGATTGAAGAGGCCTTGTGGCTTAATCCGGTCAGTAATATTTATTCGGTCAATATCCGTGATAGAAATTGCCCTTTATTATTTACCAATGGTAAAGGCAGTACCCGTAATGCTTGCCTTGCCAGTGCTCTGGGGGAGTTTTTTGAGCGCCTGAACTGTAATTATTTCTTTGCTGATTATTATCTGGGCAGTCATATTGCCAGGGCTGATTTTGTTCATTACCCGGATGAAAAATGGTTTCCGCTGGATCACCTGTCGAACTCTGACTTTTTAACTACTACGGTGCTAAATGAACAGGGTTTGCTCAATGATCGCTTATGGGCTTTTTATGATCCAGAACAGCAATTAACCCCGGAACTTCTGGTCGATACCAACTCGGGAAATGTTCAGCGCGGCATTTGTGCCATCCCCTTTATCCGTTACAGAGATCAAAAAAAGACCTGGTTTCCGGTTAATATTGTCGGCAATTTGTACGTCAGCAATGGTATGTCTGCCGGGAATACCATGATGGAGGCCCGTACCCAGGCGCTCTCGGAGATCTTTGAACGTTATGTCAAAAACCGTATTATTGCCGAACGGATCAGTTTGCCTTTAGTTCCGGAGCACATCGTGGAGATGTATCCCAGGGTGTTGACCGCCAAGGCAGAACTGGAACAGGAAGGATTTATTATTGATGTCAGGGATGCTTCGCTGGGAGGTCGTTATCCAGTGATTTCTGTGACCATGATGGAACCGGATTCCGGTCGTTGCCTGGCCTCCTTTGGCGCCCATCCAAGCTTTGAGGTGGCGCTGGACAGGACCATGACTGAATTGCTTCAGGGGCGGCGCCTGGAATCGCTGGATGGCTTTCAAACTCCCTGTTTTGATAATGAAGCGGTGGCCGATCCGGTCAATCTGGAAACGCATTTTATTGATTCCAGTGGTTTGATCAGCTACGACTTTTTTAAACAGGGCAAAGATTTTGATTTTGAATACTGGGATTTTGATAGCCCTGGTTTCGATAACCGTACCCAGTCAGAATTTGAATTTCTGGTCGCTAAGCTGGATGAAGACTCTCTGCCAGGGGGGAGGCGGGATATTTATATTGCGGATTACGAGCATCTGGGAGTATATGGATGCCGTATTCTGGTACCGGGGATGTCTGAAATTTATCCGGTAGAAGAATTACACTGGCAAAATAATAATGAAGGCAGGCATCTGAGGGAGAGAATCCTGACCTTAGGTGCGTTGAATGCTGCACAGGCGGGGCAGCTACTGCAGGAATTACAGCACAGCGACTATAGTGATCATACCGATATCTGCGGTCTGATTGGTATTGCACCTGATCCGGGCAGTGTCTGGGAAAGTCTCCGGGTTGGTGAATTAAAAGCTATGCTGGCCCTGCATATTGGCGATTTCGAACAGGCGCTGGAGTGGACTGAGTGGTGTCTGGAAATGGCACAGTTGTCAGTTGAGCGGGAAAAATTTTATCGGGCATTGTGCGCGCTGCTGGAAATCAAACTGGATGAAGATAGAGAACGCGGCATGTATATTGATGGCCTGGGTGCTTTGTATGGCAGTGATACCATTAACCGCTGTGCGGGCCTGATTGATGGCCAACGTCGTTATGAAGGGTTGTTTGATGCGGGTCTGGAGTTAGCGGGATTAACACGCCACCAAAGCCTGCTGGCAGCGTATGATAAACTGCAGTCAGCAAAAAAGGAATTTTACCAGGTGATTGGTATTGCATCCTGAATCTAAAACCTTAGGATTTAGGGCTGTTTTTTTCCCGGGCTATTGATTACAATCCAGTAACTTTAAATACTATTGAAAAAATATAATTAAGTTGAGACATCATGAAAGACAGTTTTGCCACTATTATCTCGGCAATTGGTGAGGATCTGCAGCGGGACGGGTTAAGAGACACCCCTGAGCGCGCTGCTAAAGCCTTCCAGTTTTTAACCCGGGGGTATCATCAGAATATCGATGAAGTCGTTAATAACGCGATTTTTGACTCAGACAACGACGAGATGGTTCTGGTTAAGGATATTGAAGTTTATTCTCTTTGTGAACATCATCTGCTGCCTTTTATTGGCAAGTGCCATGTGGCCTATCTGCCACAGGGTAAGGTCATTGGTCTGTCCAAGATTGCCCGGATTGTGGACATGTTTGCCCGCCGTTTGCAGATTCAGGAAAACATGACCAAACAGATTGCCGAAACCATTATGCAGGTAACCGGCGCTAAGGGGGTGGGTGTCGTCCTGGAGGCCAAGCATTTGTGTATGATGATGCGCGGTGTTGAAAAGCAAAATTCCATGATGACCACCTCCATGATGCTGGGGACATTTCGCGAAATTCCTTCCACCCGCTCTGAATTTTTACGCTTGATCCGCTAGGTTTAATCTGTCTGACTTTTTCATAAGCTTATTATCGTAAATGAAGTGGGATGCACTGAAATGTTAGCTACGATTTGCATAAAAAATTTGCGTCTGAGGACTTTTATTGGTTTCAATGAAGAAGAAAAAACCAAAAAGCAGGATGTAATTGTGAATATTCACCTGAGCTATGATGCCAGCGCAGCGGCTGCAAGTGATTCGGTTGAGGATGCCTGTAATTATAAGGTTCTGACCAAACAGATCATTGCTCTGGTGGAAAGCAAATCCTTTGATCTGCTGGAAAAAATGGCGGCAGATATTATCAGCTTAATTACCAGAATGGAAGAGGTGCTGGAAGCTGGGGTTGAAATAGACAAACCTCATGCCTTGCGCTTTGCCGATTCCGTTTCCGTGCAAATGAGCTACCAGAAAAGCGCAGAAAAGCCAGGTTACTAAAGCCAGGTTACTAATAGGTTCGTTCAACCGAGAAGTTAGCCAGTGTAATCAATGCCTGTTTGTATTCTGAATCGGGGATTTTTTCCAGTTGTGCAATAGCCTGTTGCGCTTCTTGGCGGGCAATTTCATGGGTGTAATCCAGCGCCCCGGTCGCATGAATGGCCTGGGATATGGCTTCGATTTGATCCAGTCCCCCTTGTTCAATAGCCTCTTTTATCGTTTCTGCCTGTTCAGCTGTGCCGTGCTTCATGGCGTAAATGAGCGGCAGAGTGGGTTTTCCTTCAGCCAGATCATCACCCACATTTTTGCCCATATCATCACTGCTGGCACTATAATCCAGAACGTCATCAATGAGCTGGAAGGCCGTGCCGAGGTGCATCCCGAATCTTGCCATGGCCTGTTCAGTGGCTTCATCCTGGCCGGCAATGACCGCACCCAGTTGTGAGGCCGATTCAAACAATTTTGCGGTTTTGAAATGAATAACTTCGAGATAGCGTTGCTCAGTAGTGGAGGCATCATTGCAGTTGAGTAATTGTAATACCTCGCCTTCGGCGATGGTATTGGTGGAGTGTGATATAATTTCCATGACCTTCATGCTGTCAACCCCGACCATCATCTCAAATGCCCGGGAATAAAGAAAATCGCCTACCAGAACACTGGCCGCATTGCCCCAGAGTTCATTGGCAGTGTCTTTACCGCGACGTAATTCAGACTCATCGACTACATCATCATGTAACAGGGTTGCGGTATGAATAAATT
>CBDTVA010000335.1:0-3831 GCA_965363935.1 uncultured Gammaproteobacteria bacterium
GAAAAATCGAATCCATGAATCGCCTGAAGGAACAAGGCATCAAATTGGCACTCGACGCTATAAAGAAAATGGCCTGGGGTATTATTTTTCACCTAAATTGATTGAATGGCTAGGACCCAAACGGCAGGGAGATGAAATTGATGATCCCTATATCGATTACGCAGCCTCTGTGCAAAAACTGTTTGAAGACATTTCCCTGCAGTTAATGGATTATTATCTGGGTGATATTATTAAAGAAACGGGCAAAATTGCCTTTGCCGGTGGTTCGGCACTCAATGTCAAATTGAACCAGAAGATTATTGAACGGGATGAAGTCAAAGAATTATTTGTCCAGCCTGCCGCTTCAGATGCGGGCACTGCGATTGGTGCAGCGACATATGCCATTGCTGCCCGGGGTATTGAACTGGAAAAAATGGAGCACGTCTTTCTGGGACCCGAATTCACTAATGAGCAATGCATTGCTGCCTGTAAACGTTATAAAACTGCGGGTGGTCAGACGGTTAAATTTGAGCAGATCGATGAAGTGGCAAAACGAATTGCTAAAATTCTGGCCGATGGCAACCCGGTTGCCTGGTTTCAGGGACGCATGGAATTTGGCCCCAGAGCATTAGGAGGACGCAGTATTTTAGGTTGCCCCAGTGTGCCGGGGGTTGCTGATCGAATTAATGAGCAAATCAAATTTCGTGAACGCTGGCGTCCTTTTTGCCCCAGTATGCTGGATACCGTGGCGCCCAAAATGTTAAAAACTGATCACCCGGCTCCCTTTATGACCTTTACATTTGAAGTGAATGACGGCTGGGCAGAACGAGTCCCTGAAGTGGTGCATGAAGATGGTACGGCTAGAGCGCATGCAGTGAAAGAAAAAGTGAATCCACGTTATTATGCCTTGTTGAAGGAAATTGAAGTGCTGACCGGTAATGGTATCGTATTAAATACCTCTTTAAATCGCCGTGGTGAACCCGTGGTCTGTACGCCGGAAGATGCACTGAATATGTTCTATGGCTCTGACTTACAATACCTGATTATGCAGGACATCCTGGTTACCAAATAACGGTTACAAAATAATCGTTATTAAATAGCGTACACTTATGACCGCCAAGAAAAAATACGTTTTGCAACTTTGCCATGACTACACCTTTCCTTTCCTGGATGTGGCCAGGCAATATGCCAGCTTATTTAAAGGAACACAGTACAAAGTCATAACAGTTTATCTGGTTGGTGACATAAATGATGATGTGGTCAGGCAAACCGCTTCTGATGAAGTCATTTTTCTTGAATATCCTGCAAAAAGTTTAAAAGGCCTGAAACGCAAACCGATCAAACAGGTAAAGAAACTTTGTTCTCAATATAATTTTCAGTTTGCCATTGGCCATCGCTATCAAGCCATCTATATACTACGAAATATAAAAAACTTACCCGTCATTGGTATTAATCATTCTTTTGGCAAGTTCAAACGTTTCACTCGCCGCTGGTTTGTTAATCATCACAAAAAAAATCTATACCTGCTGGGTGTTTCCAATGCCATTCGTGATGAGATGAGAGAGTATCTGCCTGGATTTCCTCAGGATCAAATACAAACCCTGTACAATCGGATTAATGTTGGACAGGTCATGGCTGAACAGGTTGAACGAGTTAAGGCAAGAAAATATTTAGGAATAGCTCAGGATAAATATGTCTTTGCAAATGTCGGTCGTTTACACCCGGACAAAGATCAGAAAACCTTAATTAATGCTTTCGCTGAAGTTGCGCTGGAATTACCCGATGTTATTTTAGTGATCCTTGGAATGGGCAGACTTGACAAAGAATTAAAACAACAGGTCAACGATCTCAAACTGGATGATCGTGTATTCTTTCTCGGGTTGGTCCCTCATGCGGTTAATTATTTTCGAGCCTTTGACAGCTTTGTGTTAAGTTCGGATTATGAACCTTTCGGCATGGTCCTTCTGGAAGCCATCATTGCTCAGGTGCCTGTCATCTCAACGAATGTGGGTGGCGCAAAAGAAATTATCATGGATGATCAATGCTTGTTTGATGTCGGTGATGTGAATAAACTGGCTAAATTAATGCTTTATATTTACGCTCAGAATGAAGCAGATAAAAATGCACTGAATGAGCAAAATATGCAGTGGTTGGATAAGAATTTTACCGATGAATCCGTTAAAAAAGCATTTTGGAACTTACCGTTTATGCAATCATTTCGATAATGCAGATTTAGCTATTGTCTAAACTTTATCAATCTCACCATGTTTTTCCAGGCTTGAATTGACATCAATATATTGCCAATTTTCAACTGAAATTTGATCAGGATACCAGATAGAATCCGGCCACCCAAGATTATACTTTGGTGCAATGATCGTTTTGTTTTTAATATTGTTAAGCCATCCCCCCCACCAGGAGAAAGTACTATTGGCAAGAATGTTGTATTGGCAAAGAGTGAGTAAAAACATATCGACAACAGCAGGATTTCCTCTGGAGATAAACTTATTTGGCAAATCTTCAAAAACCTGTTCTGCAAAATCAGGTGAATCACTGATGATGATATAATAGAGATCGCCGGACAGTTTTTTTAAAGCTTCTTTATAGTAGGCGATAGGAAGAATCCACCCCAGACCATCGTCTTTTTCTTCCATTGCATGATAGTCAGAACGACGTATATGTATGCAGCAGCGCTTTGAACGAGGGACTGTGATTTGTTGATCAATTTGCTTAATTTGATCCAGATATTCTTTTCTGGGCGTGTACCACTTTAAGATATTATTTCGATTGTGCTTAAAATACTTTTCTGACTGAAAGGTGCCTTGTACAGTATAGCCATCTTCTAAATCAAAAAAAACAGGATCATATTTTTCATCAGATTTTTTACTGGTATAAGGTGTTTTTTTAAACCGAAACAGACGCTTCTTTGCCCATGGTTTCAATGCATAAAGAAAACGCTGAAAACCTAAAGATAAACTTGTTTCACCGGAAAGTTCAAAATGTTTAAATAAAGAACCTTTTTTTCCGCCTCGAAAACAAAATTGATATCCCTTTTCATCTGCAAGTGTTTTACAGGCGGCATATTGAAACATATTATTTCCGGTTTGTGCTCGTAGTTTAAGCATTAACATAATGAGTTTCTTTTTATGGGTTTAACCGATTTATTTAGGTTTAAAGATCAGGAAATAAAAAGTAGGCTTTATTGTGACATTTATGCCACAAAAACTTATTACATAAACACCGGATTATACTTAAGTACCTACGCATGAATAGTTGTAACGTTCTGCTTCTGCTTATTAAAACCAGAAGCAATATTGCATATTAATTTAGTATAGCAATAATATCAGTACCCTCATCAAAAAAATAATATCCTTGTTTATAAAGCAAGTCAATACAGGCCTGGTTATCTTCTTTTGATAAAGTACTACATTCATAGCGAATAATTTGTGGTTTATAATTTGTAAAATCTATCATTTTTATAATTTCAAAATCGTAACCTTCAGTATCAATTTGTAGAAAAGAAATTTTGTGGGTATTGTTTTCGAAAAATAATTCATCGAGGGAAATGCAGGCAACTGATTCTTCAATAATATATTTTTCCAGATCGGGAATTTTTCTTGTTCCATTTAATAAGTGGTTTTTATCAAATGATGCTATTCCATGACACCAATCTGGTACACTCGCATCACTTTTTATTCGATAAAGCGGCATGGTTTTAGCAGAAGAGTGAATGGCCTTATTAACTTTCTTAATTTGTGGATGTTCTGAATAATTTTGACTCAACAAGTTAAACATATCTTTTAACGGTTCTACTACAATACCGTTTAACTTGTTTTTTGTTATAAAATTATATGA
>CBDTVA010000336.1:0-3830 GCA_965363935.1 uncultured Gammaproteobacteria bacterium
AGAATAATAAAAGAGGAATACTATGCTGAACAATCCTGAAGCTGATTGTGGGATGTTGTATATCATCAGTGCCCCTTCCGGTGCCGGAAAAACCAGTCTGGTCAATGCCCTGCTGGAAGAAACAGATTTTATTGAAGTGTCTGTATCCTATACGACTCGCGACAAACGTCCCGGAGAGCGGGAAGGCGTTGATTATCACTTTGTGGATCATGAAACATTCAGACAAATGATTGCAGAGGAAGTCTTTATTGAGCATGCAGAAGTGTTTGGCAACTATTATGGTACTTCCAAACAGCGTATTAAGGAAAAATTAAAAGCAGGCATTGATATAATTCTGGAAATTGACTGGCAGGGTGCTCAACAGGTGCGCAGACAGTTTGAGCATTGCACCACAGTTTACATTTTACCCCCTTCTCGCAATGAATTATTATCGCGCTTGCAGGAAAGAGGTCAGGATTCACCGGAAGTGATCACCAAACGAATGGATGAAGCCATTCAACAAATCTCCCATTACAATGAGTTTAATTATATAATTGTTAACGATCAATTTTCCCATGCACTGGGGGAATTGAAAGCATTGATTTATGCCTTTCGTTTACGCCAGACTGCGCAATGCCGACGCAACCATAATCTGATTGAAGCACTTTTGGCCTAGATATCCTTTAGACATAGTTATCTTTTAGTCGTAAACGTTCAGCAATCACTATCAAAGCTTAGTAAAATCTTCCTTGTGCAGATTTAAGCTGTTAAGTATAATGAAGAGTTTCCTATTGCATAATTCACACAGTTTTAAGGGGTATATAACCAATGGCACGAGTGACAGTAGAAGATTGTCTTGAAAATGTAAGTAACCGTTTTGAGCTGGTGATGGTTGCAACCAAACGGGCGCGACAAATTGCCAATGGTCAGGAGCCATTAGTTGAAGAAGAAAATGACAAGCCGACGGTTATTGCCCTGAGAGAAATTGCCGAAGGTAAAATCGGTCCGGAAATACTGGATGAAGTGACCGCTGCAATCCATGTTGGCTCCTCCATGACGTCTGTTGAAGAAGCGGGCAATGAGATGACGGGCGAACAATAATCATTTTCCTGGCTTTTCAATGCATAAGTCCTCTAAACCACAGGATATCGATTCCCCGTCTTTACTGTGGCTGTTTCAGCCGGGTTCAATGAGCAGGGGTGCTTTCGGCTGGCAATTCATATCAGTGCGGAGCACCTTATTCAAGCTGACAGGGGCTGCAGCACTTGTTTCTAATCAGTGATCTCTGTACCATGCTGCATACTTATCTGGAAGAAGATAAGGTCAGTGCGGTTTATCATGCTTATTTGTTTGGTGCCGAAGCCCATGAAGGGCAAACCCGAATGACGGGTGAACCCTATATCTATCATCCTATTGCCGTGGCAAAAATTCTTGCCGAAATGCGCATGGATGAAAAAACTCTGATCGCCGCCATTCTCCATGATGTCATTGAAGACACGCCAACCCATAAAGAACACATTTCTAAAGAATTCGGCCAGGAAGTTGCTGAAATCGTGGACGGTGTCACCAAGCTGGATCACATTCATTTTGATAATAAGCTGGAAGCAAAGGCAGAAAGCTTTCGTAAAATGATCCTGGCCATGGTCAAGGATATTCGGGTGATCCTCATCAAACTGGCCGATCGACTGCATAATATGCGTACACTGGGCATTATGCGGCCAGAGAAAGCGCGCCGTATTGCCTCGGAAACTCTGGAAGTTTATGCTCCCATTGCCAATCGCCTGGGTATGAATGCAATGCGTAATGAATTGGAAGATCTGGGTTTTAAGGCCTATAATCCGATGCGTTATCGGGTGTTAAAAACCTCTATCCAGAAGATTCGCGGTAATCGTAAAGAAATTGTGCAGAAAATACAAGAGGCCCTGGAGTCACGTCTGGCTCATGAAGGCATTAAATGCCAGGTTCTGGGGCGGGAAAAGCATCTGTACAGTATCTATCGGAAAATGAAATGTAAAAACCTGCCATTTTCAGAAGTCTACGATGTTTATGCCTTCCGGATTATTGTTGACAGCGTGGACAGTTGCTATCGCACTCTGGGTGCCGTACATGGCCTGTACAAACACGTTCCCGGTAAGTTTAAGGATTATATAGCCATTCCCAAAGCGAATGGCTATCAGTCTCTGCATACCATTTTGTTCAGCCCCTTTGGCGTACCTATTGAAGTCCAGCTACGTACAGCCGATATGCACCGTGTGGCTGAAAATGGCATTGCTGCCCACTGGGGGTATAAGGAGGGTGAAAGTAACGGCGCTGTGATTGCCCAGACCAAAGCCAGAGAATGGTTAAAAAGCCTGTTGGATTTACAGAAAAATGCCGGGGACTCTATTGAATTTCTGGAAAATGTAAAAATTGACCTGTTTCCGGACGAAGTCTATGTCTTTTCCCCCAAAGGACGGATTATGGAATTGCCCATAGGGGCAACTGTGGTTGATTTTGCTTATGCAGTGCATACCGATGTCGGCAATTCCTGTATCGCTGCCAAGATTAATCAGCAGCATAGCCCTTTGAGTACGCAATTGAAAAATGGTCAAACCATTGAAATTGTTACCGCACCGGGTGCTCTGCCTAACCCGGCCTGGCTAAATTTTGTTTTTACCGCCAAGGCGCGCAGCAATATCCGTAATATGCTGAAAAATCTGCAGAAAGCTGAATCGGTGTCTTTGGGCACACGTCTATTGAACAAATGTCTTGCCAATGTGAATATGTCAGTCAAGGATCTTTCCCAGAGTCGCATTAAACGGGTGATTGACGATTATGGCCTGAAATCATTTGATGAATTGCTGGCTGAAATTGGACTGGGTAATCGTATTCCACAACTGGTGGTGCGTCATCTGCTTCCTGAGCAAAGCGAAGAACTGGACAAGTATCGGCAGGAACGTGGTCATATTCTGAATATCAGGGGCACGGAGGGTATGGTGGTGCACTATGCTCGTTGCTGCCATCCGATCCCCGGTGATCAGATTGTCGGTTTTATCAGTTCCGGGCGTGGCATAGTGATCCACAGAAAATCCTGCAAAAATGCCAGAGGGGCTCATAAGCAGGTGCAAAAATGGATTGATGTGGACTGGAGTAATGAGATCAATACGGAATTCAGTGTGTCCATAAGAGTCATTGCGGAGCATCGTAAGGGTGTTCTGGCAATTATTGCCTCCGCCATTGCCGATAGTGAAGCCAATATTGAAAATGTGGCTACGGCGAATCGGGAAGATCAGCTTTATTCTCTGGATCTGGTGGTTTCCGTTCGGGATCGCGGACATCTTGCCGATATCATGCGCAACCTGCGTTTGCTGGATATGGTTGTTAGCATGACGCGCCTGTAGAGGAAGTTAAAAATATGAAAAAAATTCTGCTGCAATCTGTTTTCATTATGGGCCTGGCAATGCTTATGTCAATATCTGCCAGGGCCATGGAAGAAGACTCTCTGGAACAACAATTGCTCGAAATGCTGGTGAAAAACACTATTATTGCCTTTGAATATCCAAAGACCAAAGAGACTTTGAGCCAATTCTCAAAACTGATCAAGGATGAGAATACCTACCAGTTTATTATCCAGAAAATAGACAAGTTTATTCTGACCAATGAAATGGATGAATATGAAGATCAGGCTGAAGCACTGAAAGATGCTTTGACCGAACTGCGTGAGTTCTATATTCGTTCAGAGCAAAAAACACTGGAAAGATACCAGGACATGAAGCAACAACAGCAGGAACTTGATAAACAACGTGAATTAAAGGCTAATAATGTTATAGAAGTTTAACTGTCTTCGTTTCAACTCCAGAAATTAATCAAGC
>CBDTVA010000337.1:0-3819 GCA_965363935.1 uncultured Gammaproteobacteria bacterium
CTAGTCATGCTTGCAGTACTAAACAGAAGCCCTGACTTCAGGTGATGTGTCAGCTAATATTAATCGGAATTGTTTGTTAGAATACCCTGTCTTCTGTCAAGTACGCGAAAAATAATCTGCTATGATACCCCGAAAACAAGCTGGAAACCAGACACGGAAATATTATACTGATCCGTTAGAATTACTGGAAAGATTGAATTTAACACCTGAGCAGATATTATTTTCACCAGAAGCGGCACAACAGTTCCATTTTAAAGTACCTGCAGCCTATGTGGATAAAATTCAACCCGGCACACCGGACGACCCCCTGCTTCGGCAAATTTTCCCTGTCCAGCAGGAACTATCCCCTAACCCTGATTATCAGCAGGATCCTCTTGGCGAAGCGGATAGTCTGTCACAGCCCGGTTTATTACAAAAATATCAGGGCCGTGCCCTGCTATTAGTAACCCCCGGTTGTGCTATTAACTGCAGGTATTGTTTTCGACGCCATTATCCTTATGATGATAAAGGACACTTTTGGAGGCAAATTGAAAATAATGTTCATCTGCTCAAACAGGACCCGTCCATAAGCGAAGTTATTCTGAGCGGTGGCGATCCTCTCTCCCTGTCCGACAACAAGTTCACCGATCTATTGACCCTGCTGAAATCCATAGCTCATTTAAAAAGAGTCCGCATTCACACTCGTTTTCCAGTGGTTGAGCCTGAGCGGATTACCAAACAGCTGCTAAATACATTCAGCATGAGCGGCTTGCGCATCATCATGGTGCTGCATATAAACCACGCCCGTGAAATGGGTTCAGATAATCAGCTTGCCCTGGCCAGGCTGCATGCTCACCGAATCACACTATTTAATCAGTCGGTTCTGCTAAAGGGTGTTAATGATAGTGTGGAAACACTGGCGCAACTGAGCGAGACCTTGCTTGAGCATCACATTATACCCTATTATCTGCATATGCTTGACAAGGTAAAAGGCAGTGCTCATTTTGCAATCAGTGATAAGGAAGCAATCAATCTTTATCAACAACTCAGGGCCGTGCTCCCCGGTTACATGCTGCCTCGTCTGGTCAGGGAAATTCCGGGCGAGAACAGCAAATTACCGGTTATAGCCTGACTCCGGGATAATTTTATACAAGCTTCATTAGAGATAATTGATGAATATTTAGCTCAAAAATAAAAAGAAATCATTTATCCTTTTGATTTAATTAGAATAAGTAAGTCAATTCCGACTTTTATAAGCACTGAAAAATGCTATACTTTTGCCAGTCAGAATATTGTCTGCCTGGCTACTTTTTTACGCCCGAGCCCGAAGCCTGATTTAATATAATAATGCAAAAACTGATTATGCTGACTATACTGACACTGATAGCTACTGGCCCATAAGAACAGGCTCTGTATCTAATAAAACAACACATAATAATTAATAATCAATGGCCTTGTGTCTGGTTTCAGTCAAACCTGGTTATTTGATTGTGGAGAATTTCCTTGCATACCATAGAGCAAGCCTTATTTAATAATTTACCTGAGCAAAACAAACCAGGACAATCAGGATTTAAGCTGCAAGTAAATACCATTGACCAATGGTTTGACACGCTGCCGATGGCAAATATCCGTACTTCCACGAAGAGTATTTATAACGCTCTGAAAGAAACCAATGGCTATAAAGCGCCTTATAAAAAGCGTCTCTATTTTCTGGAAAAAATTCATCAGTCAGTTGCTGAACTGGCCAGCAACCTGAAAAATCTCAACCTTAACAGAGAATTACCTCTCGATGAAAAGCACCAGCGCATAGCCATATTAATGTATAAATTGCACAAAAAAGTTTCTATTGGTTATAAACTGGTATTACAGGACTTAATGAATTGTCAGCTATTTTTTCTTTGTCCTGCAAAACGCAAATTAATGACTTTGGTCATTAGCAGGATTATCCGACACAATAGCCTGGCACTTATAGCTAATTATCAATTGTATAATACCCCGCAAAAAGGTCTCTGGTCTGATTTACATCATTTGTTTTTATTGGCCTACCAGGAAAAACTCCTGAGTAGAAAAATCACCGATCCATCTTTACAACTTGTAAAAGAAACCACCATCAAAAATGCTTACCTGCAAATTTTGCTGGTTGCAGTAGCTGATCCTTACCGTATGGCGCAACATCAGACTTATTCAATTTTCAGACATTTAGAAGAATGGTCGGCACTTGCTGATCTGCATAAATACCTGGATAGCGACACGAAAGACAGTCTGGCCATTGATTTATCAAAGGATACACATCCGTCTTTTATTGCTCTGCAGGATATTCAGGACAAAAATTTTGCCTGGGTACTAAACACTTCAAAACTCGATTATGCTCATCTTATCGAGCATTTTGATACCCCGGAAATTCAAACCAGCGAAGTAAACGTCGATCTTTTAAAACAACTTTCACTTGCCTGGGGGATTGCTCCCGGCAGACAACATAGTCGACGCTCGTCCGGATCGAAACTGAAAGTTGCCATTGGTCTTAATAATGTCCATTATGTTTTAAATGGTTATGCTGAACCCGAATGGATGAAAGCTGAGGGATCAGAATATGATAATAAACTGGCACTAAGCGAAAATTCTCATGCAGTTGCCAGTTATAATTCCCGTCCCATTGTATCGACAGTAAAGGTGAACGATATTTGGGGTGAAGTATTTAATAGCAAAACACCGGCTAAAAAGCAGACTATTAAGCCCAATAATACTTCAATGCAAAAAAAACCGGAACCCCATACCCCGCAACAATGGGGTATGGTTAATGAAAGTATTGGCGGTTATTGCCTGCTTTGGGATCAGGGTGATTCCGTCAACGCCAAAGTGGGTGAAATCATTGCCATAAGTCATGAAGAAGAAAAGAAAGAAGGCTACTGGCTGATTGCTACCATTCGCTGGATGAAATGTATAGATGGAGACAAGATTCAAATCGGTGCGCAAATCCTGGCACCCAACGCCATAGCCGTCAGTATTGCAAAATACTCCAGTATGCAGGAAGGTCTAAAATCCAGAGCAATTATGCTACCCGCCATTCCCGTGTTAAAACAACCCAAAACATTAATTACAACGGCTTTGGGTTATGAAACACGTGACCAGGTTATACTTGATGAATACCGTCTGGTTAATGCCAATATTACCAGCTTCAAGAGCAAAGTCATTCTTCTGGATACACTGGAAATCAGCTGTCACTTTTCACGTTTCAAATACAGCCTGGCGGAAAATTTTTATGCTACCGGCACAAAAAACTCATCATCTCAGCAGGCAAGCCGGGATACCTTATCATTAGATGGTGATACAGATTTTGATTCAATATGGGACGATTTATAATCCATATGCGTGTACAATAAAAGTAATAACTATCAACAGCCTTTTATAATACCAGCAGGCTCCTAAATAGTATATTAACAGGACAATGAGTGAAACAAGATAATATAATTCAGCTTTTGCTAGTCAATAACTCTGAAAATGATGCCGTAGAGACCAGTAATCTATTGCGTAATGAGGGTTTAACATTACGTCCGAAGATCATTTCCAATGCTGATTTATTTGACCAGGAAATCAAAAAAAAAACCTATGATATCATTTTGTTTACAGCAAATATTGATAGACTTGATATCCTCACGGCTCTGAGTAAATTAAAAGAAACGCACAGTGATGCCGCGTTTATTGTCATCGGCAATGAAACACCTGAAGAATCTGTGAGCTTGATGAAACAGGGTGCCAGCATTGTTATTCCCGAAGAACCGGAAGAACTGATCACCCTGACAGTCAAAAAGGAATTTGCTGCCTTAAAGGCCCTGCGCAGTG
>CBDTVA010000338.1:0-3807 GCA_965363935.1 uncultured Gammaproteobacteria bacterium
TTGTCCTGACCAATTCGGTAGGCCCGATCGGTGGCCTGTCGTTCAACCGCCGGATTCCACCAGGGATCATAATGAATGACGGTATCTGCTGCGGTTAAATTCAGTCCCACGCCTCCCGCTTTAAGACTGATCAAAAAGACCTGGGCATCCCCTTCCTGAAATTCCATTATGACCTCATCCCGATTTCGGGTCTGTCCGGTGAGTTTAGTGTAGCGAATGGGATGCTTGTGTAATTCTTCTTCAATAATTTCCAGCATTTTAACGAACTGGGAAAAAATAATGATTTTTCGACCTTCTTCCACCATTTCCGGTACCATTTCCATTAACATGTCCAGTTTGGCGGAAGCATGCACTTCCTTTGCCGTGCTCAATGACAGAAGTCTGGGATCGCAACAGGTCTGACGCAATTTTAACAGGGCATCCAGAATCATGATCTGGCTGCGGGCCAGGCCTTTTTTACTGATTTCTTCGCGCACTTTTTCATCCATGGCCAGACGTACCGTTTCATACAGATCCCGCTGTTTTCCGGACAGGGGAACCGTGCGGATCATTTCAGTTTTTTCCGGCAGTTCGGTGGCCACCATTTCCTTGGTACGTCTAAGCATAAAGGGTTTTAGACGTTGCTGTAACTGTATCTGCCGATCTTTATCCGCCTGTTTTTCAATCGGTGTGCGAAACAGGCGGTTAAATCGTTCCTGTGTACCCAGATATCCGGGCATTAGAAAATGAAATAATGACCAGAGTTCACCCAGATGATTTTCCATCGGGGTTCCGGTCAAACATAAACGATGCTTTGATTTAAGCTGAAAGATCACCTGAGATCGTTTAGAACGGGCATTTTTAATATTTTGCGACTCATCCAGAATCACAAAATGGTAGGCTTGTTGTGCATGAATCAGCTTGTCTTTTAACATCAGGGAATAGGTCGTCAAGACAATATCATAGTGCTCAATATCAGCAAAAAGAGACTTGCGATCTGGCCCATGCAAGAGTAAAACCTTCAGATCCGGTGTAAATCTTTGCGCTTCACGCTTCCAGTTACCCATCAGACTGGTGGGGGCAATAACCAGAGATGGATGGTCAGGAGCATACTGCTGTTTTTCATACAACAGATGTGCTAATGCCTGCACCGTTTTGCCCAGTCCCATATCATCGGCCAGAATGCCATTAAACTGGTAATCACGCAAAAACTGCAACCAGTTCAGGCCATGCTGCTGGTAATCACGTAATTCGGTTTGCAGGTTATCAGGCGGCAATATGGATTGGATGCCTTTAAAATCCTGAATTTTTTGACTCAGATCCTGTAATTCCGCTGCACCTTTCCACTTTAACTGGGGATCATTTAATAATTCCCCCAATTGCAGGCCCTGATGTTTACTAAACACCAGATTACCTGAGTCATTCAGCGCCTGGGATTCATAGAGTTCAACCAGGGTATCAAAAATACCCATAATCCTTGCGGATGGCAGTTTTAGCCAGCGTGGGTGATTTTCATCCTCTGATACCGGTAATATCACATGTTCTCTGGCAAGAATTCGCTCTCTCAGCTGCGCCGGATTTTTTTCTACCGCCAATAATTCAACCAGAGAGGGTAATAAGTTTATGGTCTGACCATCCAGTTCTATTCCCAGACTGATTTCAAACCAGTCATTAACCTCCTGCTCTGCCAGTTCACCATACCAGCCATCCGCTTCTTCAATTTGCAAATGAAAACTGTCATCAAAGTGAAAGCGCCAATCCTGTACCTGTAATGCGGGTATCATTTCATATTGAAAATCATGCCATAACCAGAGCGATGCGGTAGCCGATTCCGACACCAGTGTCTGATCCAGTTCTTTGCACTGAGTCAGGCCAACGTTATGGGCTGGCACAAAATGACAGTTTTGCAGAGTTTCTATACACTGCTGTTCAAATTCCGGATCCCGGGTGATTTTGATTTGTTGCTGTTCATTTAATAAACCCTTTGTTAATAAACTATAACTGCGACCCGGTTTTTCTGGTTGAATCAAATGTCCGCCATAGTCAAAGCGCAAACTGAGCAGATGTATCCGGCGTATGCCTTTATTGTCAGGGTCACTGCTTTCCAGTTCGATCGAGTGAAACAAAACATCCGCAACAGGTGATGCATTGATATTTATCGTCTCGATATCCAGCTGAACCGGTATGGGTATTTCATTCTCCGGCCAGGTTTGTAACAGTTGCTCGCTGACCTTTTCTGCCATATCAACAGGGACAGGAGGCGCATAAAGTATTTGATGAATTTGCCTGGCCGATAAATCAGCATGCTGCACAAGGCCAATTTGATTTGCCTGACTATCAAGGTAGTAAAAATTATTCAGATGAAATAATTCTTGTGCTTCGGGTGAGACAGTAGCTGCTATTTGATATTTGTTGTCAATACGCTGCCATGTTATGTTCAATGAGCGTTGCCTGCCTGACTGCAGTGCCTGCTTATTTTCCTGGGTCTGCCAGAAGCAGCGCTGTGTTGTTATTAATTTTTCTAATGCCAGCTCGCCAATATCGCCCTTGAGCAGATAAGTATTCTCCCGGTAAAATATGCCCCGTCCCGTCATACTGTATAACAGGCCAGCAATTTCGACATCCAGATCAGTATGTTCATAATTGCTTTCAAGCGTATAACCATCCACCAGCTCCTCCAGACTCTGGGGTCTGCTCTTACCATAACCGCCTTTTTTCAGGCGGCGTGCCACAATGCTGACAATTTCCATACTCTGGCCATCGTCTGCCTGCCTGAGCAAATAGAGCAGTACATTATTATATGCCGGTTGCGCGTCCTGTCTGCCGGGGTACTGCGCTAAAGTTTGTTTGCTGAGGTCGAAACTACCCGGCCCAATATCACTGAGCCAGCGCTCCACTGCCATTTCTGCCATACGTCCGTTATCAACATTTTCCAGTTGACCTCTCTCATTTATGGCCTGGGCATTGGTGTGAGCAAACTTGAGAACTGCTGCAACGGCATGCTTGCAGCGAAAACCCACCGGACAATCACACTCGCCCACAATACTGACGTAGTTTTTTGTCATTTTTAAAGTAACAATAATGGCGTAGGCATAGCCCTGACTACCAAAAACATCTGCGTAAATGGAAATGTCTTTACCGTCAGAAGAATCTACTGTGGTAATTTCAACCCGATCACTTTCAAAGTATTTGATACCGCGCTTCAAAGTAGCTGGACTGAATGAGTTTTCAATTGCAGCTTCCGAAATGCCCACCTGTGCCAGCATCTGGATATAATTTTCATTCATAAGGCAGGGGTCATTTAATTGCTGCTTCCTTGTGGTGAATCATCAAAATCAATGGCATCACTGCGCGCTTCAATAGGTGGCAGCTTTTTACCCGCAAACAGCGTATCAAAACGCCAGGTCATAAAATCCGGTGTTGTTACATAGGTTTTGCTGACAATAAATTCCAGTACGCTTTTCAGGCGGTAGACATGCGCAACCGAGTCAATTCGTATGATTTCATGTCCTCTTTCATCAAAGGCAATTAAGGTCGGCGCATAAAACAGATTGAGCTGCTCCGCCCACTGCTTTGCGGTAATACGCTGACCATCCGGAGTAATAACCGGTGTTGCAGAATTCATATCCAGTTGTACGGTTTCAAAATGGCTGAGCAGCTTTTTGGTCTCTGCAAATTCCATAGGTTCAGAGTGCAGGACATCACAGGCATGACAATCCTGTTGTTCAAAAAAAACCAGTAAGGGCTCCTGTGCCTTAAAACGGCTCCGATCCAGGGCATAGGGCGGAGACATAAAAAAATCTTCATGATTCATGTCAGAAATTTCAA
>CBDTVA010000339.1:0-3790 GCA_965363935.1 uncultured Gammaproteobacteria bacterium
AAAAAGCATCTGACATGTCAAAAGTACCTTTGCCGACATATTTGAATGCATCTGCAAGGACAATAAAGCCATATAACGACAGAATAATTATTAAAAATAGAAACGTCGATAGTAGAACGGTTTTAATAATATATCGATCAAGAATATTCATGGTCTTTTCATAAATTGAAGGTTCATAAGACGAGGGCTCAAAGCAGAGACTTCAGTAATAGAGATTTCAGAAATGGGGAACTCAGAAACAGAGAACTTTGCAACGTCCCGTCACTGCTGTAGTTTTAATGAGTAATTTACACAATAAAGCAGGTTATCGTTCGACTCCATAATGGGATCGTTTGTAGTTTACGTGGTTGAGGAAACTAATGATCATCCAGATAATGCTGACAAAAAGGATTTGCAGGGAAAGCAGTACAAATGAAAGCAGGGTAATGAACATGGCAAAAAAACTGATAATGAAATAGCTGATTTTTTGTATCACGTTTTCCACGATGTTTCTCTCTTGACCCGGCGTCTCTTTAAACACTGATGGTCGTTTATTAAGCTGAAAGTTTTTGCTAAGTTAAACGTTTACTGCCCGTACAAATTGTCTTTACTTTTTATTTAGCTAAAGGCCTTTACCCAAACTGTGTATTTTAAAATTTGTACTGATTTTTAAAGTATAGCTTTAATATTTTTAAATTAATACTACCCAAGTCATGGATTTGTTTTTTAATTTATTAATGTAAAAAGCTGGGCAGGGTTAAAGTAAAGGGATGAATTTCGGCATCAAACATCTGGCCATCGCCAGCTTTCATCTGATAGCTGCCCTGCATACTGCCAACAGGAGTGTTGATAATAGTGCCGCTGGTGTAGGTGAAGTCTTCACCCGGTTTCAGGTACGGGTGTTCGCCCACGACTCCAGGGCCCTTGACTTCCTGTGTTTTGCCTTCGGCATCGGTAATTATCCAGTGCCGTGATATAAGCTGAGCGGATTCTGTGCCTTTGTTCAACATATTAATGGTGTATGAAAAAACATATCGATTTTCGCTGGGTGCCGACTGTTCTTTGATGTACTGTACTTTAACATCTATAGAAATATTATACTTATCGGCATTATGGAGCATGTTGTTTCCTGGATTGTTAAAATTAACTGTTAGATCATGCATTATACCCTGATTATTCGTCATGCTCACTAAAAAGAGTCAGTTTATAGCGCTTTAATGATTAGCCCTGCTGGTATGTATTGGGTCTGCTTTCGGCATCACTTTGCTGATCAACATGTATTTTGGCTTTAAGCACAGCTTCCTGCACTGCTTTTTCCATTTCTGAACGTTCCTGGGATGTTAAAAAAAAAGCCATATCAACATCGTGACGCACATATCGTGCGGGCAGCATATTTAATGCAATGCAGGCCATATCCTGTAAATAGTCCTCGTCAATGTTTTTTATGTCTGCGACAAAGGTTTGAATTAACTCTCTGACGACCAGAGTTTCGTAATAATTATGAATGGAATCAAAACGCATGAAGGCTCCAGTATGCTGTACTGTCAAATTGGCTGATAGTTTGAGAGTAGTATGATATGGATGAAAATCAAGCTGTCAGTGGCTTATTTTCGCAGTTTCCAGGTGGGTTTATTGCTCCGATCGATGAGATCGTATTTTAATAACCATTCCCTGGCGTCTTCAGCATCCTCTTCAAACCAGCGCTTTGTTGAACCGAGCCGGAAACTATAACCCCAACTGTCCATATCCTTCATTAAGGCTTCACGATCCATACCCTGCAGAAAGTCTGCAAGCAGAATCTGCAAGTAACACACGCCATTTTCTTCAGCATAGTCCCCGGCAGCATTGGTGTTCAGTTTATCCCGTCTTTGTGCATCCATACAAATATAGTGGCAGAATTCATGTAAAGCCGAATGAACGGGCGTGTCCTGGCGTACATAAAGCTGGTTGCTGATAATCCCTGCTTCAGGTTCTCCAAACCAGCTGCCGGGGATGGGAGCATCGGCTTTGACCCAGTTTATGCTTAGTTGATAGCGGGCTAATAAATGGGTTAGATGGTATTTTTGAGCATTATTACAAAAAAACATTATTATTTTCCAAAAAAACTGGATTTTTTAAAATATTGTATTAACCTATGAGTAAGATACAGTCTAAAGTTAAATTGAATTATATTAAATATTTTATAACATTTTGTTTTTCAAGACTATTATTCTAGCCATCATTGGTGCTGTTCCAACTCATTAAATGACATAATTTCACAGGTGTGAGATATGAGGAAAAAACCTGATATTCTACTCTTATTGGTTGTAGTAGTAGTTTCCGGCGTAGTTATTAGCAATTTTGTGGTCTTTAAACACGATAATCGTATAAGCAGTTTGAGGCTGCTCAATGCCCATTATTCTACGTTTGAACTCAATAATAGTGCCAGCCTGCAGACTGAAAATAATGTGCACAGTAAATTCAGGCAACGTGAAGTTGTGCGTATTGATTTGTCAAAGCAACAAATTCACTGATGGTCAGAGTTTCAGCACGTCTTCCCGGATCAATATCGCACTGAATAATTTGCTCATCCGGTAAAATTTTTTTCAGGTTATTACGCAAGGTCTTGCGTCGCTGGGCAAAGGCTGCTTTGGCAATGTAAGATAATTGTGCTAATCCTGCAGCAGTGGTATTTTGTAGTTTGTTATTTTCTTCAATGGCCATTCTTGGGGTCAGTTGCACAATGGCTGAGTCTACCCCGGGTATGGGAGTGAAAGCATTCGGTGGAACGATAAACAATAGTTCTGCCTGACACAGATATTGAACTAAAATACTCAAGCGACCATAAGAACGGGTTCCCGGGCAAGCTGTCAGCCGGTCAACCACTTCCTTTTGCAGCATAAAATACATGTCCTGAATAATACCGATATTATCCAATAAATGAAAAATGAGCGGCGTGGCGATATTGTAGGGCAGATTACCCACCAGCCTGAGTTTATTGCTCTTTTGCAGAGAGTTGTGCAAAGGGTCCACCAGTAACGAGGAGAAATCAAATTGCAGGGCATCGGCATTGTGAATTGTGAACTGCCTGCAGTCTGAAAAACGCGTCTGAAGGAGGGGAACCAAATCTCTGTCCAGCTCAATAACATCCAGCTTCCCGGCGGCATCTACCAGATGTTCCGTCAGGGCACCTTTTCCAGGGCCGATTTCAACTAAATGCTGTTCTGATGTGGCCGCTATGGAAGATATAATACGCTCAATGATGTTTTGATCATGGAGAAAATTCTGTCCAAATCGTTTCCTGGCCTTATGATTCAATGGTTTACCTGCTATTTGCTCTTGTATTTCAATGCTATCTGTGGTTTTAAAATCGTTTTCCACAGAAATCACATGTTTCTTTTGCATTTCATAAATTATCAGGACGAAAATTTATGGATGAACCCTGTTCAGGTGCGTTTCGAATGCCACTCGAACGTTTTATAGAAAACTGTATGTAGAATCTATTGCGCAATGATTATACCATTAAAAGTATTTTATCCAGAATCTCTTAATATTGATATCAAACACAAGCGAAATATTCGGTCCAGAGATGTGGAGAGTTTCAGGACATTGAGATTGGCGAATGAGAGGTACTTTTTATGAATGATACGTTTCAACTGCAGCGTTTTATCACGCAACAGGAAGCTATTTATAAAACTGTGCTTAAAGAACTACTGTGCGGCAAAAAGCAAACTTGCTGGATGTGGTATATATTTCCCCAGATTAGAGGCCTGGGGCATAGCGCCACAGCCAGGCAATTTGCTATAAATTCTAAAGAAGAAGCTATAGCCTA
>CBDTVA010000340.1:0-3788 GCA_965363935.1 uncultured Gammaproteobacteria bacterium
GCTCTCGCACATCCCTGTGCTTTGCAGTATAAGGCCATCCCTGGCCAAAAAAAAAGCGATGCGGGTGCATCGCTTTTTATCCAATTTATAACCCGGGATTAACCAGTTGCTTCCTCATCAGCCTGGGCTGCCTGCAATTTTAGTTGCTCTTCTTCCTGTGCCAGTCGTTCAGATTCTTTACGTCCCAGGGGATCGGCAAAATTATCATTGAGCGTCTTAACGAAGTTATCAGCTTCATTTCGTACCCGTTCAATGGCTTTTCGTCCTCTTCTACCCCACCCGGCCGGTTTAATCGCAAATACACTGCGCAATGGATGGGTGTTCTTTAAAAATGCAGCCGCAATATTACCTGGTCCGTCTGTCACTGGCAGTTTTTTGACAATCCGTTTAGCAACTTTTCGACGTACCCAAAAGTGAATACCCGCAAATACGGCAATAAACACAAGTGCAACCACACCCTGGGCAACTTTACTGCCGTTCAACTGTTCTATCCAGGATGGCTGGAACGACCAGTCAACCCAATAACCGGCATAAATTGAAAGTCCCCATAACAGCGCAATTAATAAGCCATAAAGTACTCCATCGGTTATTAATACCAAACGGTACCAGGAGTCCATAGCTGCTTTAATTCGCGGTACTGACACCTGTTCTATCTGGTTTGCTGTGTTTTCCAATGCACCGATGATCCGGTACACACGTTCAACGCTGACTTCCTGCATACGGTGTTCAATTTCACCCATATCCACAGCACGTTTATCTTTATAGCGTTGGCGTAGATAATCATCTTCAATCTCTGGTGCTATTTGCTCATTGTATATGCAATAAAAACGTCCAGTGGACAGTCCGGTCTGCACTATGGCACGTTGCCAGGCCGCGACTACCTGCTCAGCATTGTCTTCTTTAGCAGTAGAGTCCATTTGATTCAGGATAAAGAGAAATTTTCCAGCATCATTGCGACGAATGGTTCCTTCAACAAGATGTTCCAGAGTATCTTTCATGGCACCGGGTTCAGGATGTCTTGCATCAAAAAATACCAGAACCAAATCAGCCAAATCAATAATATGGTCAGTAATCCTCAATGTCGCATTGCGTTGTTCATCGGCATCAAACCCCGGTGAGTCAATAAGAATTTTACCCTTTAGAGCATCACTCTTACAGGTCTTTAATTGCAGGTAACTATCAATGCGGCTGCCCTCACCGACATGCACCTTTTCAATTTCTTCACTAATCTGGTAAAAGGGCAAACGCGGATCAGCATCAAGTGCTAATCCGGGCAAAACCCTGACTCTGTCTTCCTGGCTATAACTGACCACAGTAAATTTATCGTCAACGGCCTGATTACCGGTTAATTGCAAATCCACACCAAGGTAACTATTAATAAAGGAGGATTTACCTGCAGAAAAAGTACCCAACACAGAAATTAATGGCCACCAGGAAATTGTGGTAGCAAAGGATTGCTTTTGGCTTAACAAACCAAGGCGATAGGCAACTTTGTCCAGTTCTTTAAAAGAGTCAACCGCTTCAATCAGAATAGGATTCTCTGTAGCCAGATTATCCTGTAAATTTTGTAATCTTGATTTCAGTAACTTGCTTGGACCTGCAAACATTGGCGCTCCTGCTCCTGCTCTCCTTCTCTTCAGTAATGAGAGAATAAGAGAATTAAAGGTTAATATTTTTTATATTAGCGCACTGGTGGAGGAAAAGCCAATGGTCCATGTGAACCCGCTGCCGCCCCTCTTCTGTTTCCCCAGGGCACCATACTATCAAACATACTTTCAGCAGGATTTGAAACCGACTGATTCATACTCCACATATCACGCTGCATACCAATAATACCGGTACTCATGGTACTCATATTAGTACTCATACCATCTATACGCTGGCTGACATTTCGTGCAGTTTCAGTCATAGTTGTGGTATTATCTGACATAACAGGCATGGTTTGAGCGACTGTATCAGCCATTGTTCCGGTACTCTTTTGCATCCGCACAATATTGGTTGAAATTATTTCCATATTTGAAGTTACCGACAGTGACATTTGATTGACAGAACGAGCCATTTGCCTTACATCATTGGACAGGGAATGAACATCATGGGTCAGATTAAAAATCAGGTAATAGCCATATGCAGCTAAGACAATAAAAGCAAATAATGCCGTATAAACTATTAACTGTAGTCTTTGGCCTTTGACATCAGATCCTTTCTTACGCTCACTGAGCGTATCCGAATCAAAACCTGCTGAATCATCCTCAGATGTCAGTTTATGGTATAACCTTTTGATAGGCATTTTTTTCTCTCCTAAGCATTAACAGCCCCTTAGTCACCAGAAATTCCCTTAAAAAAATAGTGCGTTGCTGTTAAAATTCATGTTACAGTAACCTTCTACTATCAATATGTGTCATTATTTTTCTAGCGTAATTATTCGTTTTATCTGAATTAAATTGCATCTATTGACAATCAGATTCCATACTATTCATTCTGCTTTCCATAATAAAGCCAGCTCCTTACACTGGCTTTTTATTGCTTTTGTTGTTCTGCTGCTTCAGTTAGCGGAAAAACAGGTTTAACTTCACTCTTTTCCTTACTAGTCAGCTTGTCGTTACTTTCACCCTTTTTCTCACTAAAGGGAATTAACGAAATCATTTGATTCTGAAGTTGTTTTTGTCTAGTATAAATTTGTGCTTGCAGCTTTTTATCTTGAAAGCTTCCCGCCTTTGGCTTGATACTTGCGTTGTTAATCTCTTCTTCATCAGGATATTTCACAGGTTTTTCAGTCTCTTGTTGAAACACCTTAGTGGCCTTTTCTGCAGCTTTCTGCTGTTTGAAAGACAAGCCTTGTTTATATCGCCTCATAGGTTCAGAAAAATCCACTGAGGCATCATAGCTGGTCTCATTTTGATATTCTAAACTGTCGATTTCCGAATTTTTTATATTAACTGTATCAAAACCTTGATTACTAGCCTTTCTCGTTACATTTACAGTATCTTCAACATCGCCGGGGTATTGAAGTGTTTTGTCGTCCCTCATAGACTGTATAACTATATTACCATATTTTAAAGAACTTGTTTCATTTTCTGACTGATTTTTTTCAACTATTGTCGGCCCAGAGCGTTTTACCTTTTTTTCAGAATCAGCCCAGGCATCAGAAGTCTCTATCCGGGGCGGTTTCTCAGCACTATCCGGCCAAGATTCCGGCCAGAATTCACTGCGGTTCCAATAGGCATACAATACCAGAGATAACACGGTAAAGAGTGTTAAATGGCTCAATACCCATCGCATTAGCTTCGCTGAAGACTCGATATGCATTTTTCTTAAAACCTGCTCCAGATGAACTGGATAAATGAATCATTAACCAGGGTAGACAATGCTGGCAAACTTGTTAACTTCCGCAGCCGCCTTGCCCTTGGCTTCCAGTTCAAATACAGCCAGGCCTTCACTGAATGAACGCCGATAAGTGGTTCTTTGATACAGTCGTGTAGCAATTAAATCAATATGTGGAAGCATCTTGATAGCATCTTCCGCTTCACCGGTTTCTCTAACACCAATATGTGTATCCGCACGATTTACAAAACCCAGCATTTGCGGCATATTTTCCTTACCGCGAATATCAAGGACCATTTTTATAAATCGCTGAGTTGACCAAATATCAGCCTGACTCGGTGGAACTGGCACAATGATGCGGTCCGTCAATGAAATCGCCTTGCGCATGGCACCTGTATCAGCCGTGCCAATGTCAATTAAAATTTGTTCTTCTTTTGCCGATTTTATCTCTTTAACTGAATTGCTTA
>CBDTVA010000341.1:0-3786 GCA_965363935.1 uncultured Gammaproteobacteria bacterium
CTGGCATCCGTCGCAGATGGGTGCATTAGGCTACGCATTCCTGGCAAGCTCAACCTTGCGGCGCGCTTTTAAACGGTCGGTTCGATATATCCATGTGGTCACAGAAGATTTAAACCTGGAGGTGACTGATACGCCTGCAGGACTAAAAATTAGTGTTGATCTGGAAGATTCTATTTTTACTCTACCGCAGCATCATGACCTGATTCTCACCATCTTAATGCATATGTGCCGTTTTAATTTTGGTGGTGAACTGATCGCTAGCCAAATTAGCCTGGCACACCCTGAGCCTGAATGTTCAAAAAAAATAACTGATTACTTTCGAACAGACGTACAATTTGATGCTGAACAAACCAGTTTGACCATCGCCAGAGATGATGCAGACCATCTGCTGCCTTCAGGCAACAAACAAATAGCATTAATGCATGATGAGATATTAATGAGATATCTTGTCGAAATTAAAAAAGGCGATATTGTTCAACAGGTTAAATCTATTATTCTGGATAATTTACCTGATGGCCAGGTTACCGATAGACAGGTTGCTCGTGAACTGAACTTAAGTGAACGCAGCATGCAACGCCGCCTAAAAGAACATAAAACAACATTCAGATATTTACTGGATGGCGTGCGTGAAATGGTGGCAAAACAGTATATTGAAAACCCGGTGAATCGGATGAGTGATATCGCTTTTTTAATAGGTTTTTCTGAACAAAGCGCGTTCTCACGAGCGTTTAAAAAATGGACCGGTAAATCACCTGTTGAGTATCGTAATTCATTGAACTAAGCAAGCACAGATCAGATTTAATCCTGGTGGGGTTGATTCCCGTCAGCTTATCACGGGTTAACTTATTTCTTTTTTCAATATGCTAAGGACTTCTTCTAATGATGACTTTAACTCAGTAAATGCTTCTTTAGCGTCTTCTGTAGAACCACTCCGGCCAATGAGTTCTATAGCCTCAGCTTTTTCAGCAAGCCCGAAGGCACCTATGCTGCCACATGAGCTTTTCATTTTGTGGGCAATATTAAATAAAATTTCGGCATCCTGATTTTTAATTGCCATTTCAATTTCTGTTAATTGCTCAGGCAAGCTTTGTAGGCACATAGCTATAATGTCTTTGAATGCATCACCCATTAACTCTTTCATTTCTGTGAACGCTGTTGCATCCATCGCCGTTTGTGACATATTTATTCCTTCATTTATCTTTGTTCAGTCGAGAATGAGAGTCGCCGACCAGCACTGCTTCTGGTACATTGGTTTGTAGTGTAGAAACGATATCAGCGTAAATACCGGGTACTGCTTTAAAAGAAACCCAAAGGGTGTTGAGTTTCATATCCATGTTGGCAAATATAACTTCATTGTTAAATTGTTTGAGTGCAAATTCAATATTAGCCAGTGTGTCTTTAATGTATTGTTCAGGCCTGGTTTTAAGTTTTGGAATAATCATTAATAAATCACTGACCGGACCGCCATTTTGATCATGTGTCGGCGCTAGTTTCCACAATGGCTCTGCTGGAGACAGGTTTACGCTTAGTTTTAAATTTGTTTTATCCATACTTAAAAACGTATATGCCAGAAGTATTTTTATAACATTTCAATAATAGCCAAAGAATCTGATAAAGGCTAACTTATTTTAAAGGGATCTCAGATTATAATTACTTAGCGAGTTTGATGGTAAGTAAATATTCGGTCACCCCATCTCCAATCAAATCAACACCTTAGCAATGAGCGAAAGTGTTTAGTCAGGGGGTAAACCAGTAAGTCTTTGATTGGTACACTCTGTTTTCCAGCGGGTCCCAACTTTCCACGCCCTTTAGTTTGACCCAGTAATTCCCAATTGGCTGCCTTATAGCAGGTTCCCTCAAAGCGAGGTTTTTCTACAAAAGTTTCCAGCAGGACAGGATAATAAGCATATTGTTCATGCCAGTGTTCAGGAAGGATCCTGCTGACTTTTGAGAGTATCATTGAGGCCAGATTATGGGATTTTATCCAGGGTAAGATTAAAAACCGAGCATTGTTAACAATGAGATGCAGATTTTTCTTGCGTTGCTCATGAGTCCAGCCAATGTATTGGTCTCGTGGAGCCGTTTGCCATGCTGCCGCCCCAAAGCCCAGTAGGGCAATGATAGTATCCTGAGAATAAACGATGTATCTGAGTTGTGCTCCGGGTAATAATTTGTGACCCAGATAGTGATAGCGGTGTATGTATTCATTCCACAGACGTGATTGAGTTTTATTAACCACACGCTCAAACCTCAGTGGTGATAATAAACCGGCTGCTTGTTCAATTTTATCCTGGGGTGCCGTTTGTTCTGTCAGACGAACCGATGGATCAGGACGCTTGCACCGTGGTGCCGGCAACTGGATCACTCCATCTTCCTGCATACGCAGCATAGCCACTCGTGCCGACATATCCTTTAGCCCGCCATCAGGCTTCAACCAATTGAGTGCCTGGCAGGTTAAACGGGACAGCTCAGCTCGACTGCGTGTGTTGTCTTCAGCGATCAGACCACGGATCTGCTCCATTTCCTGATCACTGAAATTCCGACCACAATAGCGTACACTCATGGGGGTTCAGGACGAGAGAACAAATCCTTGCGTTCATCATCCATTTCCCAGGGAATGAATGAACTGATGTCGTCGGGGGCTTTGCCTTTATTTTTTGCGCAGGCTTTGAAATAAGCACTTAACCAATGGCGCGGGTTAATATTCCATAAGGCGAGTGTCTGTAGAATTGAAAAAAGTGTTGCCGCCAGTTCAGCACTCCAGATACTGCCAGAGCCATAGTAGGCTTTACGACCGGTGACTGGATTTCGAATACTGTTCTCGGCAATATTATTATCCAGCGGGACTTCTGGATTGTTCACAAACAAGGTTAATCCTTCCCAGTGATTCAAAAGACTTTGATAAACTCTTATCTGCTGTTTTTCTGCACTGCTTTTTATGCCGACCAGTGAGGTTTCTTTTCGACCCGCTTCAAGGTTGTCGGCTTTGTTTCTATCCACGGCCTCTTTTGCCTCATTATACATGGATTGCAATAATTCTTGCAGAGCCTGATGATAATGTTTGAAATTAGTTGACTGCTCTGTTAATGGCTTATCTGGCTCCCAGTGTTCCAGCCGGAGTTTATTCAGGTGGTAGAGTGTACCAATCCATTCTTTCCAGTGTAATGCCCAGGGTTCCAGGGTTTTGAATGATATGGCCGCATTAAGAAAATCCCTGCGCACATGCGCCCAACAAAAGGCGAGTAAAATGGCATCGGATAACCGAGCCAGTTTTTTGTAAGCACTATAGCGATCACAGACCAGGATCACCCGGTCGTTTTGTAATCCGGCAAAATGAGCACCAGGGACTGCGGTACTGCGACTGGGATCAATGCAGTAGAAGATCACTGAGTTTGACCGGGTTACCCAAAGATACCAGCGAGTTCCAACCTTTCCCTCAATATCCACAAAAACTTCCCAACGGGTTTCGTCATTATGAAACAATTTCTCACTCATTTGCTTGCCATAAAGGGCTTCAATTATTGGGGTGAAAACGGGGGCTATCTTCTGTAAACCACCGGCAACGGTTCCTGCAGAAACGGGTAAGGCTTGATCGCTCAGATCCTGTAAATAACGATTCGTGGGCTGACCATAACGATATTTACCTAAAATAATTTCAACCCAGACCGGCAACTCGAAGAAAAAAGGCAAACAGCCCCTTATCGATGGATGTTGAGTCATGGCGAAGAATCAAACGATAATCTCGTTGAAGTTCCACCGGAGAGCAGGCAATGTCATAACGGGAGC
>CBDTVA010000342.1:0-3777 GCA_965363935.1 uncultured Gammaproteobacteria bacterium
TTTTTTACTTGCATCAAAGTACCGGTAAATGATCTCGCAACCCTGTGCAGCCAGCCGTGCGCTTTCAAATCTGGCGCCGGTGCGAACTGCTGCTCCCAGTATCTGTGCTGAAGTCAAAACTGAACGAGTCAGACGTGCATCATCGGTTTGTGCATCATAATAACTGAATACGGCATCCAGATTACTTGTTTTGAGTCCATCCATGTGGCTCCACTGGCTGCGGGGAATTCGTTTAAACAGCTTGCGACTGAACAACGAATACAGGCTAAGACCCGCGACAATTTTCCACACTGCCCGGGTCGTGTTTTTATATACTGGAATATAAAACGGCACCAGTTTGACCAGATGAGGCGCATTGCGCAACAAATTACTGCGTTCCTGCAAACATTCATACACCAGATGAAACTGGCCCGTTTCAAGATAGCGCAGACCGCCATGAATCAATTTAGTGGATTTACTGGACGAACCCTGCGCCGGTTGATCGTATTGCTCAAGAACCAGCACAGAATAACCCGCAGCGGCAGCAGCCTGCGCTGCACCTGCACCATGTATTCCTGCGCCAATGATAATGACATCATAATCATACTCCACGCTTACACGATTCCCTGCCAAGCTCTGCATGTTGCAGCATTGTACCTATATCAGCAGTTTCTATCAGTTCAGAACCCCGTGCCCCCCATTGTAATGCCAATTCAGGATCGTTTATGTCATATAACATCCACAACCAATCCCCTTGCCATAACTCACCATCATCGGGAATTTTTTTGTGATTACAAATCAGGTATTGCGGTTTTAACTGCAGCGCATTTTTATGATGCATTTCATCAAAAGTAGTCAGCACCCAACCTATTGGATAAAGCCCTCGCTGTTTGATATATTGTAATGCCCTTAGATTGTAGCTAATAATCACACTCTGAGAGGTATAGGGTGCAAGCAGCTTCTGTACTGCATCCATAACATGTTCAAGACCCCACTGGATCAAACTTTCATCTTTCAGTTCAACAAAAGCAGTAACAGCGGGGTATTTACTGACCAGTTCCATAAACTGCCTGAGTGTCGGCACGGGTGTTTTTATAAACCTGTCCCCAAATTTTTCTGCTTCATGGACACTGACAAGTGAAAGCTCGGATAGTGTTAAATCGAATACACTTTCTGTCAGACCTGCGGTACGCCGGAAGTCGCTGTCATGCAGTACAATCAATTCCTGATCAGCACTCATCTGCACATCAAATTCAACCATGCAGGCTCCCGCCTGCATGGCCATCTCCAGACCCAGCAGACTGTTCTCTGGATAGCTCTGCATATAACCACGATGCGCAACGAGTTTTGGAATCATACCCCTACTCTTAATTTTAGATTAAGTGCTGCCATATACTGTAAATAACGCTGACTCAGTTTCTCATCAACAACGGGGATAAAATTTTCCATAAATTCTGACCTCATCCAGTGTGCAGGCCGACCCGCAGCTAACCAGGCAACACCGCGTGCCGTCGCTTCTGTAATATCGCCACGCTCCACCGGCAAAGCGCATAGATTTGCCAGTTTCTGACATAACCCGTCCAGACGGGCTAATCCACCACTGACACGTAATTTTGTCAGGGGCGACTCGCTCATCATAAGATCAAGATTGGCGCGCACCATAAAAATAATACTTTCTACTACAGCAATCACTAATGCTCCTTCATTGCCCTGATCTTCACCAATGAAATCCGCTTCAATATCCTGTCGCCACCAGGGTGAACCCAGACCGCCGATAGTATTGATAAACAACAGAGGCTTGTCGACAGTTTTCAGCCACTCAGGCAATCGTTCCTGTATTCTGTCAATGTGGTATTTGTTTCCCAGCCATGCCAGCGCACTACCAGCACCGTTTATAGTTGCTTCACGAACATACTGAACCGTTTTATCATCTGAGTAAGCAACACTGCTTAACTGATTTTTACTCGGCCTGTTTTCGGACAAAGTACGGAGCACAAATGCCCCGCTGCCAAGGTTAACCAGCGCTGTGTTTTCTGATAACCTGCCAGCACCGGATAAAGCAGCATTCTGATCACCACAGACAGCCGTAACCGGAATACCTGATGCGGCTAAAACCCCATAATCAGCCACTATGGGTATGCACTCTGGCAACAATTGTTCAGGCACGCCAAACCATTGTGTTAACCGGGCAGACCAGTCAAGTGTATTGATATCCATTAATTGCGTGCGTTGCGCATTACTGTGGTCAACCAGACAGGGCTTGGTATCCAGAAGATGATAAAGCAGATAACTTACCAGAGGTGACAAATGAATATGGTTTGATGTGTCACCGCCCGCAGGTATATTATCCAGCAGCCAGCGCATTTTACTGGCACCATAATGTGCTGATAATGGTAAACCCGAAATATTTTGAATATTGGCGCCATGTGGCTGCAATGCTGTTACCAGCTCACTGCCTCGAACATCCTGCCAACTTAACACCGGGCTCCTGGCAACACCTTCAGTATTCCAGCTTAATACGCTGGAGCGCTGGGTTGCAATACCGCAGCCTGCAATATGACCGGCTTTGACGGACTGCAGCACTTTATTGATTACATTTTTAACAGAAGTGATTAACTGAACTGCATTCTGTTCAACGCAGCCATCTTTGAGACGATTAAGATTGACATCCTCATAGGCACTGGCTACTTCATTGCCCCGCTCGTCAAACAATAAAGCCCGACTGGCATGACTTCCCTGATCAACCCCTAGAAATAGTGTTTTCATGCTGTAACAGACATTCTTAGTTTTAATTAATTCACCCGTAATACAAAGAATAGAAAATCCAATACTACTTTTCAACCTGTTGAAACTGTACTAAGGGCAGCCTTAACTTGATTTTTGTAAACAAATAAGCTAATTATTATACAATTGTTTCTTTCAGGTAAACAATATGGATAGAATTACCAGTATGAGCCACTTTATTGAAGTGGTAAAAGGCGCAAGTTTTACCGCAGCAGCAGAAAAATTTACTCTGTCCCGCGCCCAAATCCGTTATGCGTCTGGAAGAACATTTGGGAACACGGCTGCTAAATCGAAGGGATAGCCAGTGAACAAACTAAAAATCCCGGCGGCGTATTGAGGATCAGCGCTCCAACCTCTTTTGGTATCCTGCATTTGCAGAAACTGATCCCGGAGTATATAAAAAAATACCCTGGTGTTCAGGTTTCTTTGAGCCTGTCTGATCGCTTTATAGATATTGTCGCAGAAGGTTTTGATGTGGTGCTGCGTATATCAAAACTGGCTGATTCCAGTCTGATTGCGCGGAAAGTTGCGCCCAGTAAACTTGTTATGTGCGCCTCGCCAGCTTATCTGGAGCAATATGGCACGCCTCAGGTTCCTCAGGATCTGACCTTGCTTCCCTGCCTGCTGTATAGCAATGCCCCTCACCCCAATCGTTGGCAGTTATCAGGTCCGCTTGGGATAGAAGCAGTCAAAGTTAATGGTCCACTGGAAGCAGATAATGGTGATATACTGAAATCAGCAACTTTGGCTGGACTGGGTATCAGCTTATTACCCAGTTTTATTGTAGGTCCCGAACTTTGTTCCGGGAAATTACAGGCCATAATGTCTGATTATGCTGCGCCAGAGATTTCAATTTATGCCGTATTTCCTTCCCGTTGTTATTTATCGGCAAAAGTAAGAACTTTTATTGATTTTTTAACAGAAAGCTATGCAGGTGATCCCGTTTGGGATAAATGTGATTAGTCTCTTACCAATAATATTTAATACACTTATACAAAGAAATAAATATTATTG
>CBDTVA010000343.1:0-3774 GCA_965363935.1 uncultured Gammaproteobacteria bacterium
CCCCAGGTCTGATGCGTACTCCACAGACTTAAAATCCCGTCAGCCCGACGGTATAATAGAAGAAGTTTAATCTATTGTCGTACAGATTTCAATAGCTATTTAAAAGATTTAACGGGGCTGATCCCCGACCTAAAGAGACAGGGTATTACGATCCAGTTTGTTCAGATATTTTGGATAAAATAACAAGACCTGCATAATCAGATCAAATAATACCTGATTTTTGATTGATCCTGATTGTTCTTTAATTTCATGACAAAAACAGAATACAATATTATGAAAAAACCAATAGGCGTATTATTTTCACTGCTTCTCGGCACATTGATTTCAGTTGCCGACGTTTGTTTTGCCGAAGATGAAATCATTGTACCGGTCTCATCTGAGGTAGATATTACAGTGGAACGCTTTCCTGCAATGGGAAATTATCTCATATTATGGTTGGCGCCAGAATACGGCCTGCGTATCTCCCATCGTTCCCTGGCGCGCAGCTTATCCGATCAAAATATTGAAATCTGGTTAAGCAATATCGTTGAGTCACTTTATTTACCGCAAAACACACACTCACTGAGACAACTTGATGGGGAATATGTTGCTGATCTTATTGAATATGCCCACCAGACAACAGGTAAGAAAATTATAGTTGCGGGAGATTCCTATGCTGCTATAAGTGCATTGCTTGGTGCTCACCAGTGGCAACAAAGAAAACCTGATGAACCCTATCTGCTCGGCGCAATCCTGTTTTCGCCCAATACCTATGCTTATATTCCATCTCTTGGTTTGCCACCTGAATTCAGCCCCGTTGTGTCTGCTACCAATATCCCTATTATGATTTTCCAGGCGACGCGAAATGCTAATATCGGTCAGTTTGAAGAGCTGCTGGAAAAGCTGAGCCAACATGAAAATCCGGTTTACAGTAAATTTGTGCCCAATGTCGTGGGCCTGTTTTATGATGAAAAAGCGAACAGTGAGATTAAAAAAAATTTGCAATCTCTACCTGCTGATATCAAAAAAATGATCGCTGTTCTGGCCAGACATAATGCCCCGGATAAGCCGCTTCCTTTACAGAAAATCAGCACAAAAAAAACCGCTATTGACAGTTATCTTAAAGAATATAAAGGTACAAACACTCCGTTCACAATAAACTTAAAGGATGTTTATGGCAATAGCGTGGTTAAAGATGATTTTAAAGGCCAAATCACACTGGTTAATTTTTGGGCGACCTGGTGTCCACCCTGTGTTCAGGAAATCCCTTCATTAAATCGTTTACAGAAGCGTATGTCTAACTTGCCATTTGAACTTATCTCAATTAACTACGCCGAAGAACGAGACACTATTTTAGATTTTTTAAAAAAAGTAAAAGTAGAATTCCCGGTGTTGCTTGATCATAATGGTGACCTGGCAAAAAAATGGCAGGTTATTACCTATCCTTCAACTTTTGTAATTGATACAAAAGGAAAAATTAAATACGGTGTCAATGCTGCTATTGAATGGGATGATCCTGATCTGGTAGAAAAAATAAAATCACTGCTATAAGGCACCATTAAATACACTAAAATGCCATTGCACGGTTGTGTGTATAATGTGAAGCAGGTTTTTCTGATGAAAATAGTAAGGAACTGCCCGGGATGAATTGAAAGGTCGGTTTTTTTTACCCTATTATTAAAAAATATGTTAGATTATTGTTTTTAAGTTATTGTTTTTAAGTTATTGTTTTTAAGTTATTGTTTTTGAAGTGCGAGAAATCTATATTCCAATGCTGCCCATCTACATCATTTGCCATGCAGACTGTGAACCTTCTGCTTATCTTTGTACCTATCTCGATAAGAAAAATATCTCCTATAAAAAATTCAATGTTATTAACAATGACATAACGACACTGGATCTGAGCGCGATTGCCGGAATGATTTTTATGGGAGGACCTTATAGTGTATATGATATCCATCCCTGGCTGGATGATGAAATTAAATTTATCCAGCAGGCTATTGAGAAAGATCTCCTGATAATGGGCGTGTGTTTTGGTGCACAACTCATTAGCAAGGCGCTGGGTGCGAAGGTGAGTATGGCGGAACATATGGAGACCGGTTGGCATGAAATTGTGTTTGATGACTCACAGCTCAGCGGTTTTGAGCCATTAAAGCTGGATAACACGTTTGAAGTCTTTGAATGGCATGAAGATGAATTTTCCATACCTGATGGCGCAATTCCAATCTTCAGTGGTCACAACCGGGAAAATCAGGGTTATGTCTATGGCAAGGTGCTGGCTATGCAGTTTCATCTGGAGATGACAGAACACCTGGTTTATGAATGGCTGGAACGTTACCACGGTTGTATAACCAAACCTTCGCACTATGTACAAAGCCCTGAACAAGTCACCGAACGCTTAAATGAGCGGCTCGATAGTTTACATGCGCTGGCCGATAAGATTTATGACTGGTGGTTGAATATGTCTAAGCTGAATTAAGCTGAGTTTTATCGCTCATTTTTTTCAATCAGTATGAACCCGGGAATGGCGCAATAATGGTAAAAATTTATCAATATGGTTGTATTTTTCTCTTTATGATATTAATTCAGTCCTGCAGCACATCCCCCCCGGTGCAACCAGAAAATATCTGTGCCATTTTTAAAGAAAAAAGTAACTGGTATGATGCGGTCCTGGCGGTTAAGGAAAAGTGGGGCGTGCCGGTTCAGGTTCCTATGGCGATGATGTATCAGGAAAGTTCATTTAAAGCGGATGCTCAACCGCCAATGGAGTATTTTTTTGGATTCATACCTACCGGTAGGGCAAGTTCAGCCTATGGGTATTCCCAGGCGAAGGCCATGACCTGGAGCGATTATGTCCGAGAGACCGGCAATTCGTGGAGTAGCCGGGAGAATTTTGATGATGCCATGGATTTTATGGGCTGGTACATCAATAAAACCAACAGAATTAATAAAATATCAAAGTGGGATGCCTATAACCAGTATTTGAATTACCATGAAGGATGGGGCGGGTATCGAAGAAAAACCTTTAAAAAGAAAAACTGGCTTATGAAAACAGCTAAGAAGGTTGATCAAAGAGCAAAACGCTATAGTGCTCAATATAAAGGTTGCAAGAAAGACCTGGACAGTGATGACTGGCTATTTTTCCTGTAAATAGATGAATACTCATTAATTCAGAGCCATTTCTGCTAAAGCTATCTGTTCAAGATTATTGTTATTTATCATCACTTGAATTATTTTTATGTACGTCCGGCCTTTGGCTGAATATTTTTCCAGTCCCTTCGCTAATTCGTAGCCTGTTATCCTTCTGCCTTGTAATGCTGCCTCATAGCGAATTTCCCTTAACTTTTTGTACGCAGTATGGGTATTCAATGTGCGCATATAAATTGCTACAGATTCCTGGAAAGAACTGAATTTACGGACAAAGTGCTTTTTACCGGGTTCGCGCTTTAGAGGCTTGATACCAATCTCGGGATTATAGGTCCAAATGCCAAACAGATTATTACCCTCTTTACTAAAACGTGAAGTTCCCCATGCAGATTCATTTGCTGCCTGAGCTAATGCCATGGCCGGAACTATACTGTCTACCCGCTTAAGCAACTCCTGTTGTAAGCGGGAATTATCAAGAATATTGCCTGAAACTCTATATTCTTTAGCTAATTTTTTTATCCACAGTGTTGTTTCTGGCGTCAAGGGTTTATTGTTATTTAAGTCGTCCAGAATACGTAGTAATTTTTTCCTGTCTTTGTGAATAATTTTATTTTCACTTAAGATTAAGGGCAAAATCCGGTTTAAAAA
>CBDTVA010000344.1:0-3768 GCA_965363935.1 uncultured Gammaproteobacteria bacterium
TGGCCAAAATCAGCTTTTCCGCAGTAGGCTTTCTATTCTCGGACAAGCTCCTAGTACCTTTATGATGCTTAAGACGACAAGGGGGTAAGTATGTCATCCATCACCCGTCAGAATGATTTTTTTTCCCATACAAAAACACAGAATCTGTGGCAAAGGCTACGCCTGGAGTATTTTTCCAGCCCCATATTTGAGCTGTTCTGCAAAGCCTTGCCCAATATGTCAAACACTGAAAAAGATGCTCTGCAGGCGGGTTCTGTCTGGTGGGATGGTGAATTGTTCAGCGGTGCACCCGATTGGGACAAACTAATCGATATTAATCTGGCACAACTGACTGAAGATGAAACTGCATTTATAAATGGTCCTGTTGAACAGCTTTGCACCCTTCTGGATGACTGGGATATCACCCAGACCAGCAAGGATTTACCCGAGACTGTCTGGCAGTTTATCAGGGACAAGCGTCTATTCGGGCTGATCATTCCCAGACAATACGGCGGCCTGGAATATTCCGCTCTGGCACATTCTGCCATGGTCATGAAACTGGCCAGCAAAAGCATTTCTGCGGCCGTTACCGTCATGGTACCCAATTCTCTGGGGCCCGCTAAATTAATTATGGAATATGGCACAGCACAGCAAAAAGACTATTACCTGCCCAGATTGGCAACCGGCCAGGAAATACCTGCCTTTGCCCTCACCAGTCCAACGGCGGGCAGTGATGCCAGTTCTATGACCGATTACGGCATCGTCTGTTATGACCAGTTTGAAGGTAAAGAAACTCTGGGGATCCGCCTCAACTGGGAAAAGCGTTATATTACTCTGGGGCCCGTCTGTACCTTGCTGGGTCTGGCATTTAAGCTCTATGATCCGCACAACCTGCTGTCCGATAAAGAACCTTCTGAGCATAAACTTTCTGACAATAAAGAACCGGGCATTACCCTGGCGCTCATCCCGACTCATTTACCTGGCATAAAGATAGGCCGACGCCATTATCCATTGAATCAGACATTCCAGAATGGTCCTAACTCGGGCAAGGATGTCTTTATTCCCATTGACTGGATCATAGGCGGAAAGGATTATGCCGGAAAAGGCTGGCGCATGTTGATGGAAAGTCTGGCCGATGGCCGTTCTATCTCATTACCCGCCTTAAGCACTGGAGCCGCAAAGCTGGCCAGTCGTGCGGTTGGTGCGTATGCTCATATACGCAAACAATTTAACCGCCCTATTGGTGATTTTGGCGGAATTTCAGAAGCACTAACCCGTATTGCCGGTAATACCTATATTATGGACGCGGCCAGAAATCTGACCATTACCAGTCTTGATCTGGGTGAAAAACCTTCCGTTGCCTCCGCAGTGGTTAAATATCACATGACTGAAAAAATGCGCCAGGTGGTTAATGATGCCATGGACATTTATGGCGGTGCAGCCATTTGTATGGGACCAAGAAATATTATGGGACGTATTTATCAGGCTGTGCCCATCAGTATCACCGTAGAAGGTGCTAATATTCTGACCCGCAGTATGATAATTTTTGGTCAGGGTGCGGTACGCTGTCATCCTTTTATTTTTAAGGAAATTTCTTCAGCAAACAATGACAATAAGGTGGCCGGGCTAATTACCTTTGACAAGGCGTTCAGTGCTCATGTGTTTCATGTCATACGTTCGTTTTTCAGAACTTTTTTTACCGCGCTAAGCGATGGCAGATTATTAGGTAAAACGCCTGAAAGAGTCACCAGAGAGTACCATCTGGCCACCAAACGCTATTTCCAGAAGTTATCCCGGCTCAGCGTGGCTTTTGCCCTGCTCAGTGATTTTTGTATGCTGACTCTGGGCGGAAAACTCAAACAGATGGAAAACCTGTCCGGTCGACTGGCTGATATTTTAAGTTACCTGTATTTAAGTTCAGCAGTTTTAAAACAGTATCACAATGATCAGTTGTTTGCTGAAGACAAGGCATTAATGCAATGGAGTTGTGAACACTTATTTTATGACAGTCAGCAGGCATTTGATGGCGTGCTGAGCAATTTACCCAATCGTTTTGTCGCGACATTATTACGTTTTCTTATATTTCCATTGGGAAAGCCCTATCAGAAACCAAATGATCGGCTTGCCCATGATCTGGCGCAAAAACTACTAACGCCATCCGCGGCACGGGATAGACTGACACAGGGGACCTATTCAACAGAACATAGCATGGACCTCAGCAACGATCCTCTGGGACGACTGGATGACGCTCTTATCAAAGTGGTACGTGCAGAGCAGGCTGAAAAAAAACTTCATCTACTGATAAAAACTGATCAGATAGAGCAGTATGATACTCACAATGACAAACCCCTTGATTATACAGCACTAATGAACCTGGCACATCATCAGGGACTCATCAATAATCAGGAGCTCAAAGTAATTTACGAGGCTCATCAGGCAAGAAATGATGTGATCAAAGTGGATGATTTTGATCAGCAACTGAACTAATCATCAACGAAAAAAAGGCCGGAGACTGAGATGAAACGAAACGAAAAAAGCAGAGAAACTGTCTATGTTATCGATGGCTTACGCACTCCGCAATTAAAGTCCACTGGTAAACCCGGTCCATTCAGTGCCGGTGATCTGGCCGTTGCTGCAGCCAGACAATTAATTCTTAAAATGCCTTTTTCCGCATCCGAACTGGATGAAGTCATTATTGGCTGTGTGATGCCTGATGCCAGCGAAGCCAATATTGCCCGGCAAATTGCCCTGCGTATCGGTTGCGACCAGAGTATACCCGCCTGGACTGTGCAGCGTAATTGCGCATCGGGTTTGCAGGCTATTGACAGCGGCATGAACAGTATTCGCAGCGGCACAGCTGATCTGGTTCTGGTTGGCGGCACAGAAGCCATGTCCAGGGCTCCCATTTTATGGAGTGACGCCATGATCACCTGGCTGTCCCGGTGGTTCAGCGTTCGCAGTCATGGCTTATCCGGATTTATGCAGCGTCTGAGTCAGATCATGTATTTACGACCAGGTTATTTCAAACCGGTGTTCAGTCTGTTAAAAGGCTTAAAAGATCCCATTTCGGGCCTGTCGATGGGACAAACAGCAGAAAACCTGGCTTCTCGTTTTGCTATCTCACGTGCACAAATGGATCATTATGCTCTGCAAAGTCATCAACGTCTGTCGCAGGCTCTATCACAAGGTGATTTGGCCGATGAAATAGTCCCGGTTTATGACCACTGGAATCATTATTATGCTGAGGATAATGGCGTTAGAAAAGATTCCAGCCTGCTGAAACTGGCCGGTCTCAAAGCCGTGTTTGATCGTAAATATGGCTCTGTTACTGCTGGCAACAGCGCTCAGGTCAGTGATGGGGCAACGGTTATGCTATTGGCCAGCGCAGAAGCCGTTAAGACATATAACTTACCCGTACTGGGAAAATTGATTGATTGTCACTGGCAAGGGCTGGCACCGGAAGAAATGGGCCTGGGACCAGCCCATACTATTCCGCCGTTATTGAAAAGCAATCAGCTCAAGATGAATGATATTGACTATTGGGAAATCAATGAAGCCTTCGCAGCGCAAGTTCTGGCCTGTAAAAAAGCCTTAAATGATAATGAATATTGTCAACAGGAACTTGGTTTAGCGGAAAAAGTCGGTGACATCCCGGATAATCGTCTCAATAGTGATGGTGGCGGTATCAGTCTGGGACATCCTGTGGGTGCCAGCGGAGCAAGAATTGTTTTACATTTATTAAATCGCTTAAAACGCAACGCGGAAAATCTTGGCGTCGCTTCTCTGTGT
>CBDTVA010000345.1:0-3765 GCA_965363935.1 uncultured Gammaproteobacteria bacterium
TCTAACCGCTTTGAATCTCTGGCAAATAATTCTATTGATATACTTTGCGGCTCCACGACCAAGACGCTGTCACGCGCTGAGTTAATTGATTTTACACAGCTCACATTTGTTACCGGTGCTTCTTTGCTTAGTCTAAAAGAGACCGAAGTAGATGAAATTTCAGATCTTAAAGGTAAGAAGGTTGCGGTGGTGAAAGATACCACTACACTAGCCACTTTAACAAAGGCATTGAAGAAGAATGAGAATGACGCAAAAATTATTCCAGTATCTTCTGCTAAAGAGGGTATGGATGCGGTCACTAAAGGCAATGTAGATTCTTTCGCATCGGATCAGGTCATATTGATAGGCCTCGCTATTACTCATGAAAATCCAGAGAAATTTATGATTGCCAAAGAAATTTTTTCATATGAACCTTTTGCTCTTGCTGTCAGACAAAATGATTCTGAATTTCGGCTTATTGCTAATCGTGTATTATCAGAACTAAATCGAAGCGGACAGATTAATTCAATCTATTCACGCTGGTTCGGTCAGATTACCAAAGAGATGCCTTCATTGCTGGAAGCCATGTATATTTTGAACTCAACATCTGAGTAGCATAAGCAATTGATGGCGCCGTAACCCTTGCTTTAGGGTTACGGAAATAAAGATTAATGCTAACATCCCTAACTTCGCAAGGCGATCAGAGACTCATAAAAAAATTGCCAAATCAGAGTATCAACAAAAGGAAAAAAACCTGAAAAATGATGATCCCCCATATGTACCACATTGGCGTGTTTAAAGAAAACAATCGAGTCGCCATCTGTATGCCCGTCAGGGTAATGGACAATGTGAACTTGCTCCCCGTTCATATACAATTTCATTGATTTTGTACAAGTAATACTGGGTAAAGCCTCTTCAGGATAGGGTTGCGATACCATCTGAAATAATTTAATTTCCTGGGAGGTTAATAAACGTGTTCTTACATTGTCATGCGCAACAATATGAGCATGACTAGCAAAATTTAAATTACCTTCTGTATGATCACCATGCCAATGTGTATTGATAATATAAGTGAGTTTATCTAAACCGCCAAAATACTCAATTTGTTTTTTCAAAGCTTCTGACATCACTTTATAATCATCATCTACCATAAGCAAACCCTGCTCACTTGTCAGTAGTGCAATATTACCTCCCTTACCCTGCAACATCCAGATATGTTCTGTAACCGGTATTGATTTAAAGGAATGAGTGTCCGCGTGATATTTTTCAGCTAATACAGTTTTCGATAATAAAATTACAATAATAAAGAAAATGTTACTCATCCTTAAATCATTAGAATACATACCTGTTCCTTCTTTAATAAGGATGGACGTTAATTACGATATTTTGATGATAAATCAAACTCATAATTAAAGCTTCATGGAATTACTCACTATGATTTATATAATGTGTTTCTTTTTTTTAACATAAAAAACTATTCAGATATGCAGGTACAAACAATTTTTCGACAACTTCTTGGTCCGTCAAATTCACAAAAGAAAATATTCTGCCAGGTTGAAAGTCCCAGTTCACCGTTAATAACCGGTATGGTTTCAGAAGGCCCCACCAGTCCGGATTTTAAATGAGAATCGCCATTACCATCTTGTCGATCATGTAGCCAGACACCTTCTGGTATTATTTTTCTTAACAGGTTCAGCACATCAGTTTGAACGCTTTTATCCCAGTTTTCCTGAATCATTATAGCAGCAGTGGCTCCCTGGGCATAAACACTGACAATACCATTTAGCAGTCCTTGTTCCCTGACAAGCTGTTTTACCTGCTCGGTAATATCGATAAGCTCTTCACGCTGAGTACTTTTTATTTCAATAATATTCATAAAATCTCATACCTGAAAAAGTCAATAAGTTTTCTGTATTGAGCGGAGTCCTGTAATAATGGCTCCTTTTATACATGGTCTTATATTAGCATTGCACCGCGTTATAGATTAGTTTTAAATTCAGTACCACAATTCCAGCAGAATTCAAATGATGAACCATTTGCCTCTTCACACTTATTACAAATCCAGTCCTTCCCGCAAGACATTTTATTTAAAATATTGCTTTCCAGGTAATTGAGTGCTTCTTCAAATTGCTCTTCATTTTCGAGCCAGACTTCGGGCCATGTCTCAATTGGCGCAATATCACCTGCCCCGCCTGCGGCATATTCATTTCGAATATGACAGTCATAGCCTGCTAATTCGAGAGTGTTTTTTACACCCCAGACCATGAAACGATCTTCATTGGTATATATTAGTTTCATCATTGATTGTAATAAAGCAGATTATCCTCGTTAGCAAAATCATTATAAAACTATTTTTCTGTCCTGCCGATTCGGGGCAGTCCTTGTGCCTTATGTAATTGTTGTCTGGCAGCCAGACAGTGAGATAAGGCTACAGTTTAGATTCAGATTTCACTTTAAATAACTCACCATCCTGTTTAAGGTGAAATGTATCGAAATCATTTGCCAGAAAGAGATTTCCATTGTAGAAATTGCCTGCTTCAGACTCTACATCTGAAATGGAAAGACCTTCTTTATTTGTATTCTGATATCTCGGGCTAAAGTGAGTCAATATCAGGTTAGAAATAGAATAATCCATTGCAAACTGAGCAATTATCTTTGCAGAGCTGTGTTGAGGCCCTTTTCCTACCTTGTCTGCAACTTCTGCTGTGTAAGTTGCCTCATGAATTAAGACAGTAGCACTTTTTGAACTCTTCGCCAATAAGCCCGGGTTATCATTATCTCCGGCCACTATTATTTTTCTGGGTTTTCTTGCATCAAGTATGTAATCTTTGCTTATCAGAAGATCACCGTTTGATAGTACACTATCTTTACCAAGTTGAAGCTGTTTCCAGACAGGACCCGGCTCAATACCTTTATCTTTCAATTTTTGAATATTTAACTTACCGCTTATATTTTTTTCGATAAAACAATAAGCAAATGAAGGTACACGATGTGAAAGTTCCACCACTTCGATAATAAAGTCATTGACCTGATACCCGGGCGAAATGTTCTCAATATTAATAAAGTTAATATTATACGAAAGCCTCATTTGAGTCGTTGTTTGTGTGTTTTCTATAAATTCCCTGATATTATCTGGACCAATAATTGTTAAAATGTCTTTTCGACCTGACATTGTTGCGCTTGCAAGCAAACCTGGCAGACCATAACAATGATCACCATGCATATGGGTAATAAAAATGGCCTGTAAATTATTTAACGATAAATGAGTATGTAAAATTTGATGTTGTGTTCCTTCGCCACAATCAACAAGATACCACGCTTTTGATCTTACCATTTTTACCGCAAGAGCAGATACATTCCTATGCTTTGTAGGAACACCTGATGAGGTTCCCAAAAATATTATCTCCATTAAAACTCCAAGGTAGTTTAAAATACTATTACTGCATAACCATTTCCTGTAAACATTTACCATAACATTAGCACCATAATGAAACAATTATTGGCAATAATAGCACCATAAAAGCGCATCAAATTTTTAGAATCCACTAAAAATACTAATTGAGTTTACGATGCAGCTAAGGCTTTTATACCAGGAAATTTAATTGGTATAATTATTGCTAACGACTGCATTACAAACACTGCCTGAAGGCAATTAAACATTACCAGTTATTGAGAAAAATAAAGTAAAATTGACACGGGTAAAGCATGAAAAAACAAGTCTTCTGGAAAATCCTATGAGCAAGCAACTAAAAGATACAGAACCAAGCACTGAACAGCCATCAACAC
>CBDTVA010000346.1:0-3759 GCA_965363935.1 uncultured Gammaproteobacteria bacterium
TTATCAACTAATCAACTAAGGAAAATAAAATGAACATAATAAAACAATTATTAGTGCTTTTTGTACTGCTGACGGTACTAGTTGCTTTACCTGCCAGTGCCTCTGGAAAAAAGCTGTTTGTCAACTTAACCAGTGATGACACAAATCGGGCTGCTATGGCAGTTGGATTTGCAACCAAGGTTTTACAAAAAGAAAAAATCCCGGTTACTATATTACTTAATGTCGATGCGGTTCGCTTAGCCGATAAAAACATTCCGCAAAACAAATACGCCAATGATAAAACGGTTACTGAAATGCTGGCAGGATTTATGAAAGCTGGAGGAAAAGTTATCATGTGTCCTATGTGCATGAAAAATGTTGGCGGGATGGAAAAAAGTGATCTGATCCCCGGTCTCATTATGGGCGGTCCTGATGTAACTTTCCCTGCCATGCTGGCTGAAGGTACAACGGTTATCAGCTACTAAGTTAAATGTGAAGAGGCTGGTTCTGTTTGGCTTTGTTGAATGTTCTTATTGTAGGTTGGGTTACGCTGCGCTGCGCTAACCCAACCTGCATGATACATGATCAATCCTATTTCATTGAGGTAGATATTCCACTCGATCTTCGGGAAAAATACAGGTAAAAGTACTGCCCCTGCCGATTTCACTGGATATTTTTAACTGTCCCTGATGCTTTAGTAAAGCATGGTTTACAATAGAAAGACCTAAGCCGGTACCGCCCTGGTCACGTGAACGGCCTGATTCAACCCGATAGAAACGCTCGGTCAGTCGTGACAAGTGTCTGGCTGCAATCCCTTCACCTGAATCCTGTACGGCCAGGTAGGCCCGACCTGAACGGGCATACCAGGACACTGTAATTTTACTTCGCTGCGGGGTATATTTAATGGCATTGACCAGAAGGTTGTTGATGATAGTTTTTATCGTATTCACTTCTCCTTTAAGAGCTAAGTTTTCCTGTGCCTTGAGAGATATTTGATGAGCGGATTCTCTACTCAATAATTCTGCATCCTGAAGAATATTTTGCAGTAACACCGGCATATTGATCAGCTGTTCTGACAATGTGCTATCATTCATTTCCAGTTTTGATAAGAGTAGTAATTCACTGACAATATCATTCATTCGTATACTTTGCTGATGCATTAACTCAATATAGCGAGCCCAATGCTGAGGCATTTGTTGCGAAAGCTCATTTAGATCCTCACACATGGGTTCCAGGAAACCGCTGAATACGGTTAATGGTGTTTTTAACTCATGTGTAACATTCGCTATAAAATCTTTTCGGGTTTGATCAAGATGATAAGTGCTGGTAATATCCTGGATAATAACAAGTGTTTCATTTTCTTTTTCACTGTCATTCTTTAATAAAGAACCTGAGTCAGATAAAGTTGCACTGGTTAAAGGAATAAATTGTAAAGACAGTATTGATGCTTGATCTATGGGGGATGTTATTTCAAAAGGCGATTTGAAATTTCCGGCTTGCAAATATTCATCCAACACGGGATGATCGATTAATTGGCTAAAATAGTGATTTATTATACTGCTGGTGTTGAGTATTTTTTTGCACGCATGATTATGCCATCTGATTTTTCCGGATGCATCAAGGATTAGAACGGCATAAGGAAAATGTTTAAACGCCTGCTGGAAACGAGAGAAGATTCGGCGTTTATTGTGCCGGTACTGTAACCAACGCGCCTGTTGATCATTTAATTTTCGATAGAGAAATCCCCACAGTCCCGGAGGCACTGGTCCATTAACTTTACTATGAGTAATAAAAATGCTGCAAAACCTGTTAAGCTGATATAAGTGCCAGGACAGATATACAATGAGAGCTAAGGATAAAAAGAGGAAAAATGACTTATACAGTAAATAACCGGTCAGGCTGAAAAGAATAATAACCAGAACAATCATACCTTCGGTTTTCCATTCTTTCATAAAATTTACTCTTTTTCTGTGTTGCTCATATCTTTGTAAGAAAGACGATAACCCACACCTCTGACGGTTCGGAGCAATGAATCGTATCCTATAGTTTGCAGGGACTGACGTAATCTTCTTATATACACATCAACCGTTCGCTCTTCAAAATAAGCATTTTTTCCCCAAACAAGATCAAGTAATTGTGAACGACTAAAAACCCGTTCGGGTTTTGAAATGAAAAAAGCTAATAAGTTAAACTCAATAGGAGATAACTCAATTTGTTGCTGTTTGAAATAAACTTCATGGGTTTCTGAGTTTAAGCGTAAATCCAGAAATTGATGTTCATTGTGTTCCTGTCTATCAATTTTAACACGTCGTAATAAAGAATTTATGCGGGCTATTAATTCAGCCGGGGAAAAGGGTTTGGTGATATAATCATCAGCTCCAAGATTTAGGCCATTGATCTTATCTTGCTCCGTATCTTTAGCCGTAAGCATAATAATAGGAATGTCTTGAGTGGCAGAGTTAATGCGCAATTCTCTAGCCAAATCAGTACCGGACTGGCCGGGTAACATAATATCCAGTAGTACCAGATCCGGATGTTGTTTTTTTATACTTTGTTTCGCCTGAGCCGCATTTGCGGCATCGAGGATATGAAAATCATTTCGAGCTAAAATAAAGTGAAGCATTTCACGTATAGTAGCCTCATCATCAACAATCAAAATGGTTTGCATCAGTGCTTCTCAGAAGGAAAGCTTAACCATATCTGCCTTCAATATAATCTGCTGTTTCTTTTTTATCCGGTGCCACAAAGAGATCTTCAGTTTTTTGATGTTCGATCACTTTACCCATGAGCATAAAAATACATTCTTCACTGGCTCGTCTGGCCTGAGCCATATTGTGGGTAACGATCAATATTGTATATTGTCCGCGTAATTCCCAGATAAGTTCTTCTACAGCTGCTGTTCCTTTGGGATCGAGTGCGGAGCAGGGCTCATCCATTAATAAAATATTGGGCTTTACCGGTAATAATCTGGCGATACACAGTTTCTGCTGTTCTTCCAGTGATAAGCTTATAGCTCTATGATTTAACTTATCTTTTACTTTGTCCCAGAGTAATACCTGACGCAAGGCACTTTCAAGTATATCATCATAATCTGCAGCGAAATATTTTCTGTCGGTCATATGGAGTTTATGACCAAACAGGATATTTTCTCTTATTGATGTGGGCAACGGGTTAGGGCGTTGAAAAACCATACCAATTTGTTTACGGACCTGTATTAACTCAACATCCGGTGCATATATGTTTTGCTCATGCACATCAATACTGCCGTCAATACGCACATAGCCCAAACGTTCATTAATTCGGTTAATACTGCGTAAAAAGGTTGATTTACCGCAACCTGAAGGTCCGATTAAGGATGTTATTATGCCCTTTTTTATATTCAGATCAATATCATAAAGAGCCTGAAATGAACCATACCAAAGATTCAACTTGTCAGTTGTTATCGCATAATGATTTGAGTTTTCGTTTATTATTTCAGCAGTTGCTGTATTCATTGGCGTTTGCCTGTATAAAACCAAGTTTACAAAAAAGTTTAACTAAAAAAATCAGTGCCTATCCAAAACGTCCTTCTATATAGTCTGTGGTTTTGGAGTTTTGTACCTGGCCATTAAAGAGTGCTTCGGTATCGCCCGCTTCAATACATTTTCCTTCCAGAAAAAATGCCGTACGATCCGCCAGACGATGAGCCTGTTGTACTAAATTAGTGACCAGAATTATGGTCATTTCATGTTTTAATTCTTTCAAAACATCTTCAATTCGCATGGTGGTCACCGGATCAAC
>CBDTVA010000347.1:0-3755 GCA_965363935.1 uncultured Gammaproteobacteria bacterium
GTATATAGTACAGGGTGTTGATAACTGTCGCTCAAGACTCAGTAACTAAGCACCGGTGACAGCCAGCGTTCGATTTCTTCTATGGAAAGCCCCTTGCGCTGAGCATAGCTTTCGACCTGATCTTTATGGATTTTACCAGTGCCGAAATAGCTTGCCTGAGGATGGGCAAAATACAGGCCGGAAACGGCAGCGGCCGGCAGCATGGCATAACTTTCGGTTAATTCAATAGTGGTTTTGTCCTTCACATCAAGAAGTTCCCATAGGGTGGCTTTTTCAGTATGATCCGGGCAGGCCGGATAGCCAGGCGCCGGACGGATCCCCTGATATTGTTCTGTAACCAGATCAGCATTGTCCAGAGTTTCATCTGCGGCATAGCCCCAGTATTCTTTGCGCACCAGTTCGTGCATTTTTTCTGCAAAGGCCTCAGCCAGACGATCCGCCAGAGCTTTAAGCATAATAGCCTGATAGTCATCATGCTCTTTTTCAAACTCAGCCAGTTTGCGTTCAATGCCAATGCCAGTGGTCACGGCAAATGCTCCGAGATAGTCCTGTACGCCACGGCCTTTTGGAGCCACATAATCAGCCAGGCATTGATTGTATTTACCCTTGGGTTTTTTCATTTGCTGGCGCAGAAAGTGGAAGGTATGCAATACCTCTGTCCGGGTGTCATCCTGATAAAGCTCAATGTCATCATCATTAATCGTATTGGCTGGAAAAAAACCGATAATAGCATTGGCCTGAAGCCATTTTTCGGCAATAATTTTATCCAGCATATCAGTAGCATCCTGATAGACGTTTCGTGCTTGTTCACCATACTTTTCATTATCTAAAATGGCAGGGAAACGGCCTTTTAGTTCCCAGGTCTGGAAAAAGGGGCCCCAGTCAATCCGCTCTTTGAGTTCAGCCAATGAGAAGTCAGTGAAAACCTTGCTGCCCAAAAAGCCGGGTACGGTGGGTTGAAAGCCCTGCGACCAATCTATTGGGATCTTGTTGTCACGCGCCTTAGCCAGGGTGATCTGGTTGGTTTTTTTGGCTTTCTTGTCTCTGGCACTACGAATGGCCTGATATTCCTCAGCAATGGACTTGACAAAGTCATCCTTCAAGGTGGCAGAAAGCAATTTCTGGCTGACCCCTACAGCACGTGAGGCATCTGCAACATGAACCACCGCATGTTTATATTCAGGCTCAATTTTTACTGCGGTATGGATACTGGACGTGGTGGCACCGCCAAGCATAATGGGGATGGTAAAGTTCTGACGCTGCATTTCTTTTGCAATATGGACCATTTCATCCAGTGAAGGTGTGATTAGACCAGACAAACCAATAATGTCGCAATGTTCTTCCCGGGCTTTTTTCAGAATGTCAGCAGCAGGCACCATAACACCCATATCGAGCACTTCATAGTTATTACATTGCAGGACCACACCGACAATGTTTTTGCCAATATCATGGACATCACCCTTGACGGTAGCCATTAATATTTTGCCATTATGGCTGATGACAGATTGACCGTTTTGTTGTGCTGCAGCTTTTAGTGCATCAATGAAGGGCATTAACCAGGCAACGGCCTTTTTCATAACCCGGGCGGATTTAACCACCTGGGGCAAAAACATTTTTCCGCTGCCAAATAAATCACCCACAGTATTCATGCCGTCCATTAACGGACCTTCAATGACCTGAATCGGCTCATCAAACTGCAGCCGGGCTTCTTCTGTATCTTCTTCGATGTAATCAGTGATCCCTTTGACCAGAGCATGGCTGAGTCGCGCCGCTACATCTAATTCACGCCAGCTGAGATCGATTACAGGGCCGTTACCGCCAATAGCCTCTCCGCGATAATTTTCAGCGATTTCCAGTAGGGCATCGGTGGCATCAGGCTTGCGATTGAGTACCACGTCTTCTACTGAGTCACGCAGTTCCTGTGGAATATCATCATAAATGGCCAGTTGTCCGGCATTAACTATGCCCATATCCATACCAGCCTGAATGGCATGGTACAAAAACACGGCATGAATGGCTTCACGAATGGGATTGTTGCCCCGGAAAGAAAACGACACATTGGAGACGCCGCCGGATATTTTGGCATAGGGCAGGGTCTGCTTAATGGTACGGGTGGCTTCAATAAAATCCACACCATAATTATTGTGCTCTTCAATACCGGTTGCTACAGCAAAGATATTCGGATCAAATATAATATCTTCCGGCGGGAAATCGAGTTGTTCGGTTAGAATCTTATAAGAACGGGTGCAAATCTCGACTTTTCGTGCTTCTGTGTCTGCCTGTCCCTGCTCATCAAAAGCCATTACAATAGTTGCCGCGCCGTAGCGGCGGATCAGACGGGCGTATTTGATAAATGCTTCTTCACCTTCTTTTAAACTGATGGAGTTAACGATTCCCTTGCCCTGTATACATTTCAGGCCAGCCTCAATCACTTCCCATTTGGATGAATCAATCATTACCGGAACCCTGGCAATTTCCGGTTCGGCAGCAATCAGATGCAGAATACGCGTCATGGCTGCAACACCATCAAGCATGGCTTCATCCATATTCACATCAATGATCTGGGCGCCGCTTTCCACCTGTTGACGAGCCACTGAAATGGCTTCTTCATAATTTTCTTCTTTGATCAGGCGCAGAAAACGGGCCGAGCCGGTAACATTGGTTCGTTCACCCACATTGATAAACAAAGAGTCTTCATTGATATTAAATGCTTCCTGGCCAGAAAGGCGGCATTGTCGGTCACTTTCTGGAATAACCCGGGGGGCGTGCTTCTCAATGGCTGCTTTTATGGCACGAATGGTATCAGGTGATGTGCCACAGCAGCCGCCAATAATATTGATAAAGCCGGATGCGGCCCATTCTTCCAGTTGCTCAGCCATTTGTTCCGGGGATTCATCATAGCCGCCCAGCTCATTGGGCAGACCGGCATTGGGATGCGCAGAAACTGCACAGCTGGCCAGATGGGACAGCTCTTCAATATAAGCCCGTAGTTCGCTGGCACCCAGAGCGCAGTTCAATCCAATGGAAATCGGCTGGGCATGGTTCAGGGCATTATAAAATGCCTCAGTTGTCTGGCCGGACAGGGTACGGCCGGATTTGTCGGTAATGGTACCCGAAATCATGATCGGGTATTCAATATCCTGATCAGCAAAATATTGCTTAACGGCAAAGATTGCTGCTTTGGCATTAAGCGTATCAAAGATTGTTTCAATCAGTAAGATATCCGCACCGCCATCGATCAGACCACGAGTTGCCTCATAGTAGGCTTCGACCAGCCGGTCAAAAGTGACATTGCGAAAACCCGGATCGTTAACATCAGGTGATATGCTGGCAGTACGATTTGTGGGGCCTAAAACACCGGCAACAAAGCGTAGTTGGCCATCAGCTTGCTGTGCTTCATCAGCAGCTTCCCGGGCAATCTGAGCTGAGGCCAGGTTCAGTTCATAAGCCAGTGCTGCCATTTTATAGTCGGCCATGGCAATGGTGGTTGAACTGAACGTATTGGTTTCAATAATGTCTGCACCGGCCTCAAGATACTGCGTATGAATAGCTTTGATGATTTGCGGCTGGGTAATGGAGAGCAGGTCGTTATTGCCTTTTAAATCGCTTGGCCAATCCTTGAAGCGTTCACCCCGATAATCAGACTCTCCCAGACCATAGGTCTGAATCATGGTTCCCATGGCACCATCGAGAAACAGGATGCGTTCTTTGAGTTGGGTTTCTAATTGTGCAAAGTGTTTACTGCGAACCTGTTT